>WRBG01000108.1 GCA_009784635.1 Bacteroidales bacterium
CTAAATCAAAGAATAAGGAGGTGCAGGTAGGGGAACAGGAGTCGCTAAAGCGTGGAATGGAAAAGACTAAAGCGGGTCTTTTTGAACGGATTTCGCGTGCGGTGGCCGGCAAATCCAAGGTGGACGACCAAGTGTTGGACCAATTGGAAGAAGCCTTGATTGCTTCGGATGTGGGGGTGGATACCACTTTGAGGATTATTGAACGGATAGAAAAGAGGGTAGCTAAGGATAAGTACCTTAACTCAACCGAACTTCAGTCCATACTGAGGGAGGAGATAGAAGCCCTGCTTACAGAGGGAGCCAATCCGGGCGACCGGGTGATTCCTTTTGATTTCTCTAAAAAACCCTATGTAGTGATGGTGGTAGGGGTGAATGGCGTGGGAAAAACCACCACCATAGGTAAATTGGCGGCCCAATTAAAGGAGGTGGGAAAAAGCGTGGTGCTTGGAGCGGCCGATACCTTTAGGGCGGCAGCGGTAGACCAGCTGACTATTTGGAGCGAGCGGGCCGGAGTGCCTGTGGTCAAACAAAAAATGGGGGCAGACCCGGCTTCGGTAGCCTACGATACGGTAGCTTCAGCTGTGGCCCAACAGGTCGATGTAGTATTGATTGATACGGCGGGTCGCCTACATAACAAGATTCATTTAATGAATGAGTTGACTAAGATTAGGAACGTGATGCAAAAGGTCATACCCGATGCCCCTCATGAGGTGCTTTTGGTGTTGGACGGCTCTACCGGACAAAATGCCTATCAGCAGGCAAAGGAATTTACCCGAGCAACCGAGGTAACGGCCTTGGCGGTAACAAAATTAGACGGCACGGCCCGAGGCGGGGTGGTCATAGGCATATCGGACCAGTTTAAGATTCCCGTAAAATATATTGGGGTGGGAGAGCAGATAGGAGACCTCAATGTCTTTGATAAACACGCTTTTGTGGCGTCGTTATTTGAATAATATTGCGACATAAACATGTATAAATATGAAGATTTCGTATAACTGGTTAAAAAACTATATAGACATAGAGATGCCCCCCGAGGAATTGGCAGACGTACTTACCTCTTTGGGACTCGAAGTGGAAGGACGGGAGACTAAAGAGCAGGTTCCCGGGAGCTTGGCAGGGGTGATTACCGGAGAGGTACTCAGTTGCGCCCCCCATCCCCATGCAGATAAGTTGCACCTTACCCAAGTTTCCATAGGAGAGGAGGCGCCCCTGCAGATTGTGTGCGGGGCGCCCAATGTGGCCGCCGGACAAAAAGTGCTGGTCGCCACCATAGGTACGGAACTTAGTTTCTCTTCCGGAGAAAAAGTAACCATTAAGCGGGCTAAAATCAGAGGCGAGGAGTCGTTTGGTATGATTTGTGCAGAAAATGAATTGGGTATAGGGACTTCGCATGAGGGGATTATGGTTCTGCCCCCCGACACGCCTGTGGGCATGTCGGCAAAGGATTATTTGGGCTTAGAAGAAGATACGGTATTTGAAATAGGGCTTACCCCCAATCGGATAGACGGAGCCTCCCATATAGGAGTGGCCAGAGATTTGGCCGCTTGGAGCAGCGCTCGGGACGGGGTTTTATCCTGCCGGTTGCCTTCTGTAGATGCCTTTAAGCCGGGAAACGCTTTGGGCGTGGCGGTAGCCGTAGAAGCTCCCCAAGGGGCTCCCCGTTATGCGGGCCTTACTTTAGAAGGAATCCGGGTGGGGCCTTCTCCGGAATGGCTGCAAGGCCGCCTGCGCTCCATGGGACTAAAGCCCATCAATAATGTGGTGGATATTACCAATTTCGTGTTGCACGAGACCGGCCAGCCCCTCCATGCTTTTGACCGGGCCTGTATAGAGGGCGACATGGTCAAGGTAAGGTATGCCGTGGAAGGAGAAAAATTTGTTACCCTTGATGGTGCGGAGCGCCTGTTATCGTCCCAAGACCTGATGATTTGCCATGCCGTAGCCCCCATGTGTATGGCAGGTATTTTGGGAGGCCTGCGGTCGGGAGTAACCGAACAAACCACTTCGATTTTTTTAGAAAGTGCGTATTTCAATCCGGTTACCATTAGAAAAACGTCTAAACGTCACGGATTAAAGACCGATGCCTCTTTCCGCTTTGAGCGGGGCGCCGACCCCGATATGGTGCCTTACGCGCTTATGCGTGCAGCCCTGTTGCTCAAAGAAGTAGCCGGCGCCAAAATAGTTGATGCGCCGGTAGATATTTATCCCCATCCGGCAGCGTCGGCAGAAGTGATGTTGGAGTGGGAGCCTCTTTTCACATTGATGGGCGTCCGTATAGAAAAGTCCACAGTCAAAACCATCTTGCAGGGATTGGAGTGTGTAACGCTTGCCGAATCTGATACTTCCATAATTGTGCGGATTCCTCGTTACCGGGTAGACGTTACCCGAGCCTGCGATTTGGCCGAGGAGGTATTGAGGATTTGGGGTTATAATCAAGTGGAACTGCCCAAACGGGTATCGGCTTCGGTAGCTTCTGTGCCTAAACCCGACCCGGAACAGCTTAGGGCAGATATGGAAAATCTGTTGGCCCATAATGGATTTCACGAGATTATGTGCAATTCGCTTTGCCCTGCGGACTGGTACGAATCCCTGTCGGCTTTTCCTCAAGAAAGGCTTGTGCGCCTGCTCAACCCTCTTAGTTCCGACTTGAACGCCATGCGCCAAACACTAATATTGGGTGGTTTAGAGGTGATTGCCTACAATATGAACCGCCAACAATACAACCTGCGCCTGTTTGAAACGGGCCATGTATACGCTTTTGATGCAGATAAACAGGAACAGGGACTCAAGGCCTATAACGAATCTCCCCGTTTGGCGATTTGGATGACCGGCTCGGCCGACCAACAGCCATGGAGGCAGGCAGCCTGCCCTACCCACTTTTTTAACCTAAAAGGTTATTTGGAAAAACTCTTGGGACGTTACGGTATTTCTCTTTTTGATTTGGAATGCAGCCAAGCCTTTGGGGATATTTTTTCCGAAGGCCTGCAATATACATTGAACGGAAAGGTATTGGCTTGCATGGGCGTTGTCCAAAAGAAACTCCTGCATCGTTTTGGCGTTAAACAGGAGGTTTATGCTGCCGAACTTTGTCCGGAGTTGCTGTTAAAAACCCTCAAAGGTAAAAAAATCACCTGTGCCGAACTGCCCCGCTATCCCGAAGTGCGCCGCGACTTGGCCTTGGTGGTAGACGAAGCGGTATCTTACGACCAACTGCGCCGGATTGCCTGTCGCTGCGAGCGCCGGCTGCTGACCCGTGTTGGCTTGTTTGACGTGTACCGGGGAGACAGGTTAGCCCCCGGGAAAAAGCAATACGCCCTAAGTTTTGTATTGCAGGACGCCGAGAAAACCTTGACTGATAAAGAGGTGGATGCGCTGATGTCTCGTTTATTGGCGGCTTTTGAAAAAGAAGCCGGCGCGGTGTTGAGGTAAGGTTCTATGATTCGGCATATTAAGCAATACGCTTCCTTGGTTGTCTTTGCGCACACAGTCTTTGCATTACCCTTTGCCTTGATTGCTTTTACCATGGCTTATTTGACCCTACCTCCGGAGCGTCCTTGGTTGCTGCTGCTTCAAGTCTTGGGCTGCATGGTTACGGCCCGCAACAGCGCCATGAGTTTCAACCGTTATGCAGACCGCCTTATTGATGCGCGCAACGAACGCACCAAGCACCGCGAACTCCCTTCCGGAAGGCTGTCGTCCAAGGCGGTACTTGTCTTTTTTACCCTAAATGTGCTGCTGTTCCTGCTGTGCAGTTGGAGCATTAACCCACTCTGCCTTTATTTGGCTTTTCCCGCCTTGGCCGTTTTATGCGGATATTCCTATACCAAGCGTTTTAGCTGGTTCTGCCACTTTGTGTTGGGATTAGCCCTCTCCATGGCTCCGGCTGGCGCTTATATAGCGGTTACGGGCGCCCTCAGCCCTCCGGTTTTGTGGCTTTCCTTGATGGTGTTGCTTTGGGTCAGCGGATTTGATATACTCTATGCTTTGCCGGACGAAGAACATGACCGCAGCCATAAACTACATTCTATTCCTCAGCGTTTTGGACGAAAAAAAGCGCTGGTTATTTCCGGAGGATTGCACGCGCTGATTCTGCCGGTTTTGTATCTTTTTGGTACGAGCCTCCCATTAGCTTGGGGCTACGGATTAGCCGCCCTTATTTTTACGGGATTATTGGCCTACCAACATTCGGTCGTCAGTCCCCGCGACCTCTCCAAGCTAAATCGGGCGTTTTTTACAGCTAACGGATTGGCCTCTCTGTTGTTTGCTGTGCTGACTGTGGCGGATTTGCTGTACTGTTAGCCCTGCGTTGGGCTTGGCGTTCCGACCGCTTTTGTTTTCGACCAAAAATCCGGCTAAACAGCTCTCTAAAAGTATTAAATTCTTCTTGATAAATAATACCGACTCCGTTGCGCTGGGTATTGTTGAGGTCGTTATAATTGGAATACCGGTCGGCGGCATGGGAAAAAACCTTGGCGCGAAGGTTTCCGTTGTCGGTGATTTTGACTTCGAGGTCAATGTTTCCGGCCACATCGCCGGTGGCTCCGGCCGCCTGACCGGTTCCTGCGTTTCCATTGACTACCAATCGCTTGTTAAAAAGCTCCATAGAAATGGCCACATCGTATATATCCCTGCCCTCCCCGCTGTTAGGCTGATAGTTAAAGCCTACGTCCAAAGGAATCTTCAGCTGTCCAAAGATGTTGTTCAACTGATTGGACAATATTTCGGTAGCATTGGAATAGAGAATGGCGGTATTATTGATTACTCCCGATTGCTGGTCGGGCATAAAACCTCCCGTAACCAATAAAGACATGAACTGACGAATCAGTTTGTCTTGAGGACTAAGCGCCGCCCGAACACGGGCCTTGGTATCGGGCGCCAAACCTGCCACATCTATATCAAAGTCAAGGTTGGGGTTCATCATACTTCCCGACATGTGTATCAGACACTCCACATCCATGAGGTTGGCCATGGCGTTGTTATTGGCCAACAGCGTATTCAGCGATGCCTTGGTATGGTAGGCAGCGGTCAAATTTAGGTTGGTTTTTAAAATGTCTCCGTTAAAACTAATCTGTCCTCCGGGATTAATAAGGAACTTTCTGGAGAAAATACCCTGTAAAGCAAACTTATACTCTCCGCTGGTTATGGTGTAGTTTCCGGTAATATCAAAGAGGTCCTTGGCCGGGTCCACGCCGATGACAATATTGCCCGACCCAAAGCCGCTGATGACATCCCCGGCGGCCTTATTGATTTCTATCAGCAATTCGGCGTCGGGCGTTACTTCGGCAGTTAGTTTCACCGCTACCCGCGCCGGCTCTTTGGGCTTTTCGTCCGCTGCCGGCTTTTCTAAGGAATCAGGCGGGCCGACAAAACTCAATAAAGAGCTTTGTTTGGCTTCTGCCATTTGAAAGAGGGGGATATGAAGGGCGCTGTTTCTCTCAGTTTTAGCCAAAATATCGAGCATGACATTCCGCAGACTGCCGGAGGCTTGGAGGCGTCCGCTGGCAAATACATCTCCGTAGAATGCGTTATTGTCTTTCTCTTTGGTGGCCAAACATTGCATGTTTCTAAAATCGAGGGCAGCGTCTAAAGAAATGTCGCGGAAAAAGCGATACTTCATGCCTCCCGTAACAATGCCCCTGTTGCCGTTACGGTCTGTAAGTATGGCATTTTGAGCGGTAAAGCCGTTTTCATGCAGAGAAATCGGTCCGTTTAAAAGATAAGGGACTTTGGTAAAGTTTACGGTAAAGCCTATATTGTTTGCCTGTACCGGCTGTGTTGGCCGGTTGGTCAAAGAAAGATTGGGCAGGTTGCCGCTCAGTTTCATATTGCCCGTAAGCGCTCCGCTTAACTCCGTAACCACAGAGCTAAGGAATGGTTCAAAATAGGCTACCGAAAAGTTTTGTAAAGAGGCGTCGAGGTCTAAAAATGCAGGTTCGGGGTAGTAGAATCCGTTTATCTTCACCGGAGTTGCGCCTTGTAGTACATTTTGGGCATTGATATTAAAACGCTTGGACTCCTGCTCCCAACTGCAAGCCAAAGTAAGGTCGCCCGCTTCCAATCGGTTCACAAAAAGATTGCTTCCTTTCATATCCATCGTGAATTGGCGATTTTGATAAAAATCTACTACTTTGGCGTCTCCGGTAATCAAGCCGGTAAATTGGTAGGGGGATTTTTCCAAAAAGATATTGACTAACGAAATATCGAACTGATTCAGCCTAAGGTTCAAGGCCTCCTGCTCGTCTTTGCTTATGCTGCCGTTGACGCTAAGCGACTGTTCTCCGTTATGTAGTTTGAAGCGTTCAATACCAATGGTCGGAGAGGAAAAAAAGACAGAAGACGAATCTATGTACCAAGGGGTATTATTAATCACAAATCGGGAGGGGCGTATGTGAAAGGCGATGGGAGGCGACTCGTTGGGACTGTGGGCTCCAAAATAAATGCAGGCGTTGAGGGCGCCTTCTTGATTTTGACCGGTGAAATTCCTGTATGCGAGGGCGGCGTCTATTTGGTTATGGGCAACATCCATATACAGGGTCATCGTATCGATGGACTGCCCAAAGGCTTGTAGTTCTGTGGCGGACAATGTGCCCTGCAAGGCGGCGTTGTCTCCCGAAAAATGCAGGGACAGCTTGCCGGATTGCTGTTCGTAATAACGCAGGGACCGGGAATGTAAGCTCAACTGTAGGGAATCTTGGGGACTTAGGCTGGTGGTCAGGCGGGTGTCGGGGGCAATGTAGAGGCCGGGCAGAACCAATTGGCCTATGGCCCGCATATCGCC
>WRBG01000109.1 GCA_009784635.1 Bacteroidales bacterium
ACCTTATCCCTCGGCACCACGCCTAACGGTGTGCTTGACCTTGAACAGGGCAAAGTTTAGCTCAAAATTAGTTTCGGTGCCGGTGGCCCTTAGGTCGTCTCCAAAAATGTCCGCAATGATGTCGCCGCTCTTTTGCATCAGTTGTTTTTGTTCATACTCTTGGGGACTCTGAGACAGCGCGGCAATGCTGCGCGACAGCTCTCTGATTTTGGCAAAGGCTTCCACTATGGCAATCGTGGTTTGGGTGGCCCGCGGACTTTTGAGGATGGTGGCCAACATGTACAAGCCTTTCTCGGTAAAGGCTTTGGGTGCATACTTTGTGTGCTGCCCTCTACCGCCTGTCTCTAAGGTCGAAATTTTCGACCTTAAAAAAGACGTTTCATCATCAGTCAACTCAATAATATACCCCAAGGGGAATTTATCTTCGTTGTTTTTCACGGCCTCATTGACGCGCTTTGTCTCCACCCCATACAAGACCGCCACATCACTGTCTAAAATAACGCTTTCACCTCTAATCACGAGGATTTTTTCTTCTACTTCACTGAATCGTACTACGTTCATACTTGATTTTTTTAATGGTTTGTTGATTGTTTAATTATTTTGGCCCAAAGCAACAAAGAATATTATTTAGGGAGCGGCAAAAAAACAAAATCTGACTTCTTGTGATTTTTTTAAAACTTTTTTGAAAAAAAATTAAAAAATTTCGCAACATTTTGGAGTTTCGTGCATCTATATGGTAGAACTAAAAAATAAGATAACATGAATTTATCAACCGTAACGGCGATACCTTGCATGGCATGTTTACTGCTTTGTTTGTCATGCCAAAATGAGCCTAATCCAACAATTGAACCATTATCTGATGAACAAATCTCATCTAATTTATTAACAATGGGAGGCATCGATGGAAGCATAGACCCTCAACATCTTATCGGAGAATGGAATCTTGTCAAGTTTGCTTATACGGCAGACGGCAAGGAAATCTCAAACATTACCACTGTGTCGGGTGGCTGGCTTAAAATCCTCTTTGCGCCTACTCCTGTTGAACACTGTGTATCAGATAGATGGATGCTACATTGCACGAATACCATGAATTATACATGTTCAATATCCGGCAATTTTATTGAACTTGAGGGCCGTGGTTCTACATACATACATGTACCGCTTCCGAACATAGAAATTGATGCAGAACGCGCTTTTGCAAATGCGTACAGTTTTGTTATTAATGGCAATGAGTTAATCATTCATTTCAAGAGGATAGACGACAAAAAAACACTATCTAATTGTGTAGCAATAGAAAACAAAAATTTAATCATCTTTCAAAAACGATAACCATGAAAAGACAACAAACAGATGGCTGCCCCCCAAGCCGGTAAACCAAGCGAGAAAGGAGTCCGCATCAAGCCGTCCGTATCTGCCGTCCCAAACAGCAAAGTTCCGGACGTCCAATCGCGTCCGGCCATCCCAAAATGTTCCAAGGCGTGGGGGGGAATATGGATGTCCATATCCGCCGGACGGTTGTCAAAATTAACCGCAACCAGCAGGAGTTCGTCCTCCCTGTCGGCGGCGTACCTCAAAAAAGCAAAGTGCTTGCGGGGGTCAAACCGGCCATGGTGCCGGTTGGCGTAGACCAAATCATAGGTAGCGCCCCAAGCCAAAGCAGGACAAGAATCAATCAAAGAAAATAAATCCGTATACAGACCGTACAACCGCCGCTCCGACAGGCTCAGTTGCTCGGTATTGCATTGTCCCCGATGGTAAAACCGCCTTAGGCTGTCCGGACTCCAATAATCAAAAATCGAAGTCCGGCCGTCCAAGCCGCTAAAACCCTCCGCATCCATGCCCCTTTCGCCAAACTCCTGTCCGGCATAAAGCATAAAGGCAGACGTATTCAAACAGGCCGACACCACCAAGGCCGGCAAAGCCTTAAAACCGTCTCCCATAAAAAAATCCGAAGCGATGCGCTGCTCGTCGTGGTTTTCCAAAAAATGCAACATAGCAGGCTGGAGGTCGCCCAACTGTTGCCAGCAGCGCGATATGTCGTCCGCAGGACGCTCTCCCCGCAACACGGCTTTTAGGGTGTCGTACAAACCCACTTTATCGTACAAATAATCGAATCCGCAGGCTATAAAGTCACGGTACAACTCCGGACGGTAAACCTCGGCAATAAAAAGCGCCTCTTTCTTTTGGGTTTTGATTTGAGGGATGACCCAAGCCCAAAAGTCAGTCGGCGCCATCTCCGCCATGTCGCAACGGAAGCCATCCACGCCCTTGCCGACCCAAAAAGAGAGGATATCCCGCATTTTATGCCAAGTATCCAAATTATAGTTCAACTTCACCGTTTCGTACCAATCGTCCAAACTTGGGTCAGGCCTAAAACAGTCGTTTCCGGAGGCTTTAGCCGGCGCCTCTTGATAATCCCCGGCTACAGGCGATACAAACCGGGTTCCGGGCAGACCATAAAAATTATCCTCCCCAAAATCGTCCACCCCCAAGGGCTTGGCATCGGAGGCATATTGACGAAAAACATGATTGGGCACAAAATCAATCAGCACCAACAAGCCGCAGTCGTGGCAACGCCGTACCAAGTCCTCAAACTCAGCCATGCGGCGCGGAACATCCTGCGCCAAATCGGGGCAAACGTCATAATAATCGCGAATGGCGTAGGGCGAACCGGCCTTGCCTTTTACCAAACAGGCATCCACCGGAGCAATCCCGTAGGCCGAATAGTCGGTAGTGGAAGCATGCTCTATAATGCCTGTCAGCCAAATATGGGTTACCCCCAGACGCTTAATCGCCGTCAGAGCAGCCGTGTTTATATGGGCAAATTTCCCCGTTCCATTTTCCTGTATCGACCCATGGGGAATGCAGGAGGAGTTTTCATTCCCAAAAAGTCGGGGCAACAGTTGGTAAATAATCGGCTTTTTGTACATAGCCTCATTTCTTACCCAGATACTCCTCCAGACAAAGTCCGCTTTCCGTAATTTTTTTTGCCTCCTCAACCCCCACAAACCGATAATGCCAAGGCTCAAACAAAAAACGGGTAATCTCAATCTTATTTGAGGGATACCTAAGGATAAAGCCGTATTTCCAGCAGTTGGCGATCAGCCATTTGCCGGTAGAAGTAAGGGCAAAATGCCCGTCCCTCATCCGATGCACGGTAGATAAAATATCGGCGGCCAAGCCCAATTCATGCTCGCTGCCGCGGGGAGGAGCCACCAAAGTAGTGGCCAAACTATGCCCTCTTTCCGCAATCTTATCATCATAGTACTTCCGTTGCAAAGCCTCCTCCCTCCATCCGTCAAAAAAAATCAAATCAATCCCCTCTTTTTTAGCGTCAGTAAACATCCGCTCAAGGTGGTCTAAGGCCACAGCGTTCAAAAACATATTCTCCCGCTCGCAGCGCAGCCTTGTATCGGCGCGTTGGAGGTTGGGCGGCTTATAGCCGTCTGGCAGGCGATAGGTCTTGTTCACCAACAGCATAAATCCCCCCTTTTCCACCTCCTCGACGGTATATGTATAGGGATTCCGCTCGGAATAGCTTTGTCCGCTCGAAGACGGCGCGAACAACGCGAGCATCGCGAACAACGGCAGCAAAGCTATACTGCGAAACACAATGGTTTTGTAACACATAGCAGACAAATATGGCAAAAATATCTTATGCTATGCCAACAGCAACTGTCCGGCCACCTCGTCGGCGGCAGCCTTGCCTTTAAGCAGGGCCAAGAGTTCAAGGGCAAAGTCAAAAGTCAGTCCCGGACCTCGGCCGGTGGTAATATTTCCATCTGTTACTACCGCTTCCTGCGTGTGCAGGATGGCGCCCTTTAGGTAGTTTTCAAAGTTAGGATAGCAAGTCGCCCGCTTTCCTTCCAATAAGCCAAGTCCGCCCAACACCATGGGAGCAGCGCAAATCGCCGCCACTTTTCCTCCTTTGGCTACATGGGCCGGAATCGCCTTTTTTAGTCCCTCATGCTCATCAATTTTTACCGTCCCGCCGGGGAGAATCAACATCTCGGCTTTAGAGAAATCTAAGGCTGCAAACAACATGTCGGCCGTTACGGGAACTCCGTGGCCCCCGACTACCGTTAATGTATCCTCCAAGGATACCGTTTGCAGCGCCACGCCTCCGCGCCGCAAGATGTCAATGGTTGCAAGGGCTTCGATTTCTTCGAATCCGCTTACCAAAAAAATATAACTCTGTTTCATGACACAAAAGTAATCATTTTTTGGCACACAGTTTGCAGTCGAAAAAATAGACGTACATTCGCATTTAGAAAAAATACAAATACTTTATATGAAACGAGTCCTTATCACTTTTCTTATCATGCCATGCGCATGGTCTTTTGCCTTTGCCCAAATGACCTATATGAGAGGCGGAAACATGGCGGCCCAAAGAGCCCCCAAAATCATTGACACCGCTATCTTGCAGGTAGTATACAGAGCGTACAGCGTCATCGACTCGCTCGCTCCCGACAGGGTTGCCCAAGACGACATGATTCTTCAAATCGGAAAGAACCGAAGCTCTAAATTCTTTACCGACACCAGAGTACGCGACTCCATCATGCAGGCCAACGTGAGCCGGATGCAGGCTGCGGCCGCTTCGGGCTCCGCGCCCGTTTTCGTTCAATCGCAAAGCGTGATGCAAGGCGGTCCGGCAGGCTCCGGCAATCAATCCATCGTATTTAAGAATTGGCCGGCCGGCAGCGTTACCGTTACCGACCGCGTGATGATGGACTCTTACGTCTATACCGAACCGGCCAACGAAATCCGGTGGGAAATCCTTCCCGACACAGACGTCATACTGTCCTATACCTGCCAAAAAGCGGTAACTACCTTTAGGGGACGAGTGTACGAAGCGTGGTTTGCCCCCGATATCCCTATCAACGAAGGACCTTGGAAGTTTGGCGGCCTGCCGGGGCTTATCCTCAAAGTGTCCGATACCCGCCAACACTATGTTTTTGAATGTATTGCCTTGGAGCAAACGCCAACGCAGATGGAGTACGCCGATTTGGACTATTTAAAAACCAACCGCAGAGACCTTGCCAGAGTGAAACGCAAATTCCACGAAGACCCCATGGCCGCCGTGGAAAGCATGAGGGCTTCGGCGCCGACCGGGGCCAACGTGAGGATGACGGTCAGAAGCTCAGACGGTTCGTCCATGGACGAAAACGAGATGAGGAACAGATTGAGGAACCGCGCCTATAATCCGATTGAGCTTGACTATTAGACCCTACTTCTCTATGAAACAACCGTTTTTTACTACACCCGGCATCTTGTGTACGCTATGCGTCGTACTTAGCGCCCTCGTCCCCGCACAGGCCCAGACCATTATTCGGGGAACAGTCATTGACCGAGACGCCCAAAATGGATTAGCCGGCGTAAACATTACCATTCAAGAGCCGGGGAGCGTAGCCATTGTAGGCTATGCCTTGACAGACCCCCAAGGCGCGTTCCGGTTGGAATATAAAGGGCAAAAAGACAGCATTATTGTTTCGGCTTCGGGTTTTAACTTGAGCAAACAGACCAAAACCATTGCCAACCGGAGCCAAGAAGTCCATTTTGTTACTTTTAGCGAGGCCATCTCCATCAACGAAGTGAGGGTAGTCGCCAGAAATATCCGGCAGGTGGGCGATACCGTCAAGTATTCGGTAGGCGCCTACGTGGAGCAGAACGACCGCACCATCGGAGACATTTTAAGGAAGTTGCCCGGCATCGAGGTAAAAGACAACGGAGTCATCCACTACAACAATCGGCCCATCAACAATTACTATATAGAAGGACTCGACTTGTTGAAAGGGCGATACGGGTTGGCCAATAACACCATACAGGCACGGGATGTAGCCGAAGTGCAGGTATTGGAGAACCATCAGCCCATCAAAGCCTTAGAAGGGGTGGAATTTTCCGAAGACGCTGCCATCAACCTCAAGCTCAAGGATGGAGCCAAAGGCGCCCTAATGGCCTACGCCTTGCTGGGCGCGGGAGTGGGTAAAGACCCCGACCTCTTGTTGGCCGCCGACCTGTCGTCCATGTATTTTAACAGAAACATGCAAAACATCACCACCTATAAGGGGAACAATACCGGAAATGACGTGTCTCGCGAACAGGCGTTTATGTTGGGCGGGGCCGGCGCTCAAGGCAGCGGAAGTCAAAATTGGCTGAACGTACAATCTCCCTCCTCCCCTGCCATCAGCCAAAACCGTTATCTGAACAATCAAGTACACGCCCTTAGCTTTAACAATGTCTGGAGGCTAAAGAACAACTATCAACTTAACGCCAACCTCAACTACACCAACGACCGTCAAGATAAAAACAGCTACTCCCTCACCGAACACCTGCTGCCCGGCGACAACCTGCTCGCCATAGAAGAGTGGCTCAGTTCCCGTCTATACAAAAATCAAGGGTCGGCCGATGTTATACTCAATGCCAACACCAAACAGTTTTACCTTGACAATACCCTCTCGCTTAAAGGCGTTTGGGATTCCGAGCAGGGCAACGCCCTCACTGCTGCCAACAACATCTACCAAAACCTTAGCAAGCCCAACTACAGCCTCGGCAACGCATTCAGATTGATAAAGAACTACGCCAAAACATCCCTCACCTTTTCTTCTAACAACAACTACTCCTCTACCCCCCACAATCTTAGGGTGGAGCCTATGTTGTACGATTTTCTGTTTGACCCCGATGCTTCTTTGTCAAAAGGGCTTAAACAGGAGT
>WRBG01000110.1 GCA_009784635.1 Bacteroidales bacterium
CAAGCTGCGCTTGTTGTAGAACTCCTCGCCCGGGTCAAACGACACTTTGAAGCTGAATGGGTCTCCTCCAAACCTTTTACTCATGAATGGCGTACCGCTGTTATTGTCATCTTGATAATCAACCACTAAGTCGATTCTAAAATGGCTGACGGGGAGATAACGCAACGAAAAACGGGCATTTGCAGTGTTGAGGTCGCCAAGATGTTTACCTCCCGACAGGTTTTCTACATATCCGTCTCGATAGGTGTAGTTTCCGCCTGTGCGAATCATCAGTTTATTCGCTACCACAGGGATGTTCATAACGCCCTCTACCTCTTTCATGCCGTAGTTTCCAAGACCTACGCCGATGAATCCTCCAAATTCCGAAGTCGGCTTTTTGGTGATGAAATTGATGCCACCGATTTGAGCGCCGCGCCCAAAAAGCGTTCCTTGAGGTCCCTTTACCACTTCAACGCGCTCCATATCAAATAGATTGCTTTTAGCCATGGAGGCGCGGCTGATGGGGGCGTTGTTGAAATATGTAGATACGCGGGGCTGCGCTGCCGGACTGACTTCGTCGCTTGTCAATCCGCGAATAACAAAAGAGGGGCGGTTAGGCGTTTGAATACGGATATTCAATCCGGGGACAAAGTCCGAAAGACTCTGTAAATCTTCTGTGTTGGTCAGTTTTAAAAATTCGCCGCTCAACAAACTCATCGTGATGGGGACGTCCAACATTTTTTCTTCACGCCCTTGGGCGGTTACGACTGCTTCTTTTAGGTTAAATACTTTTTCCGTTTCCTGTGCCCATAGCGATGTGCTTGTGGCTAAAAAGGCTGTTACTAATGCTTTGCTAAGTTTCATTTCTCTATATTTTAAGTTGTATTATTGGCAAACAACAAATATAATTATCTTTAAGCCAGCAGCAAAGATAAAATAAAATTTGTGAATCAACAATTTATCGTAGATTTGTGCAATATTACTGCCTATGATGATTGCTTTTTATCAGGATTACCGATACGGTGTGTTAAGGGCTGTAATCGGTATGCTACTGGGATTCTTTCTGATATTCCATCCGACTGCCACCATGTATCTGCTGATTTGGATTTTGGCAGGGCTTTTGATAGCCATTGGCGCTGTTTCTGTATTTTATGCATTTCAAGAGCAAAATACTCAGACCTATACTATTTTGTTTAGCGCCAACGGCGGACTGAGTTTCATACTCGGCGTCCTTATGATGATTTTTTCCCACTTTTTTGCCGGCGTCTTCATTTATGTGCTGGCGGCGGTACTTTTGCTGGCTGCTTTGGGGCTGATGATAGCCCTAAGTCAGCTGAGACGGCGTGTATTGGTTCCCCTGTATACGTTTGTAATGCCTTCCCTGCTGGTCATTCTAAGTATCTTATTGATATTTAAGCCTTTTAAAACAATGACCGGTTTGATTACCATTTTTGGCGTCCTCTTTGCCGTTTATGCCTTGTGCGAGGCGACTCATGCCATAAGGCTGTTTAAAGCAGGACGTTAGAACCTAATAGTTTGCATCCTTCCTTATAGGCTTCTTCCGAATCGTAGAGGCCGTAGAGGGCGGACCCGCTTCCGCTGAGCGAGGCATAAACGGCGCCGGAAGCGTAGAGGGCTTCTTTATACTGTTGTAATACCGGATAAATCGGAAACAGCGCTTGTTCAAAATCGTTTACCAAGACGTCTTTCCATTGGGATACGGGCAGGGACAGGTTTTCCCGCAAAGGACGCGCCGGAGGTTTGGGCGTTGTTTGGGCGTAAGCATGCGCCGTAGATATAAACAAAGGCGGCGCACAGAGCAGGATGCGGAAACCGGACAAGTCAATAGGGTAGGGAGTGATTTGCTCGCCCCTCCCAAAAGCCAAAGAGGGGCCTTTGGGTATAAAAGAAGGGCAGTCCGACCCCAAGCGGGCGGCATAGAGGACTAATTGTTCGTCCGACAGGCCCAATGAAAAATAATTGTTCAACAGCTTTAAGGCATAAGCTCCGTCCGAAGACCCTCCGCCCAAGCCCGCTCCGCAGGGAATACGCTTGTACAGGTGAAACTGCGCCGGAGGAACAGGGTAGTCTTCCCTAAGTATTTGCCAAGCTTTCAAGCAGAGGTTATCTTGGAGGTCGCCTTCTATGGGCAGGCCGTACAAAAAGAGCCGGATTTGCTCCGATGGTCTGATTTCAAGGATGTCGCAAAGCGCCACGGGATACAGCAAGGTTTGGATATTGTGAAACCCGTCTCCGCGCTTTTCTACAATATGCAAGCCTATATTAATCTTTGCATGAGGGTATACAATCATGAATTATCCGCATTTTGAATAATCGCAAGATTTGCAGGTTAGGCAACCTTCTTGATACACCAATTCGGAAGAGCCGCATTTAGGACAAACCTGTCCGGGTTTTACGGTGGTTCCATCCGGAATATAGCGCTTTAGGGCGCGTTCCACCCCGTTTTTCCATGTATTGATGGTCTCGTTGTCTAAGTTGAGTCCCGACACCAAGTGTACCACGTCTTCTATGGGCATGCCGATGCGCAATACGCCGGAAATCAATTTGGCATAGTTCCAATACTCTTTGTTAAACATGTGGGATATTCCCCCGATGGTATTGGTGTATCCGTATTTGTCTATGTATTGAAAGTCGTAGCGCGGCCGACCTCCCTCGTTGTCCTTTACGATATGCCCCATGCTCACCGTTTTGGGAATGGGCCGGGTTTCCTCGTCTACCATACCGGTAAAAATTTCATAGGGACGGCCGTTGTACAAACCTACCAAGGCAATCCACTGCTCGTTTCCGTTTTTGAATCGAATTACCTCTCCATCAAGAATTGTTGGACGCACCCGAGGCATGGCATACTCGTCTCCGGTTTTACGGTCTTTTTCCGATGTGGCCACCAATACGCCGGTTCGGGAACCCTCTCTATACACTGTAACCCCTTTACATCCTGATTCCCATGCAGTTTTATACACTTTGGCCACCAGTGCCTCGTCTACATGTTCGGGAAGGTTTACCGTAACGCTGATTGAATGGTCCACCCATTTTTGCACCAAGCCCTGCATTTCCACCTTGGCCACCCAGTCCACATCGTTGGCAGTAGCTTTGTAATAAGGCGATTTGCTTACCAGTTCCGAGAGTTGGGCATCGCTCATCCTCTCTACCTCATCTACGGAATATCCGTTTATATTACACCATATTAGGAATTTATGATGAAACACATTGTATTCTTCCCAAGCGTCTCCCACCTCGTCCTTGAAGGTGACGGTGGAGGTTACATCATTGGGATTTACCTTTCTGCGGCGTTTATATATGGGACGGAACACCGGCTCAATGCCCGAAGTAGTTTGGGTCATTAGGCTGGTGGTTCCGGTGGGGGCAATGGTAAGCATGGAAATGTTCCGGCGGCCAAACCTCAGCATGTCTTCGTAGAGGTCGGGGTCTTCTTTGCGGATGCGTCCAATCATGGGGTTGCTTTCTTCCCGTTTGGCGTCAAAAATGGGAAAAGCGCCTCGTTCTTTGGCCATTACCGTAGAGGCGCGATAGGCTTCCACTGCCAATATTTTTTGAACCTGTACGGCAAAATCGATGGCCTCTGGCGTGCCATAGCGCAGTCCCAAGGCGGCTAACATGTCTCCTTCTGCCGTAATACCCAAACCGGTACGCCGTCCGCCCAAAGATTTTTGGGCAATCTTTTTCCACAGGTTCAGTTCTACCTGTTTTACGTCTTCGTCTTCGGGGTCGGTCGAAATTTTGGCCATAATCGCATCGATTTTATCCATTTCCAAATCAATTAAATCGTCCATCAACCTCATGGCCATGCCTACATGCTTTCTAAATAATTCAAAGTCGAAATGGGCGTTGGGGGTAAAAGGTTGCCCTACATAGCTGTACAGATTTATGGCCATCAACCGGCAGGAATCGTAGGGGCAAAGGGGAATTTCGCCGCAGGGATTGGTGCTTACCGTGCGGTAGCCCAAGTCGGCATAACAGTCGGCTACCGACTCCCGCAAGATGGTATCCCAAAAGAGTACGCCGGGTTCGGCAGACTTCCAAGCGTTGTGGATAATTTTTTCCCATAAGGTGGCGGCGTCCGTCTCTTTTTGGATTTTGGGCTTGGGAGCATCAACAGGATATTGCTGGACATAGCCCTTTTTTTGGATGACCGCCCGCATAAATTCATCGTCAATTTTTACCGACACGTTGGCGCCTGTTACTTTGCCCTGCTCCATTTTTGCATCTATAAATTGCTCGGCATCCGGATGTTTGATAGATATGGAGAGCATTAATGCGCCCCGCCTCCCGTCTTGAGCCACTTCCCGCGTGGAATGGGAGTAGCGCTCCATAAACGGCACTACACCCGTAGAAGTCAAGGCGCTGTTGAGTACCGGAGTCCCGCCGGGACGAATATGGGAGAGGTCGTGTCCCACCCCGCCGCGGCGCTTCATCAACTGCACCTGCTCCTCGTCAATCTGCAAAATTCCCCCATAGGAGTCGGCAGGATTTTTGTGCCCGATTACAAAACAGTTGGAAAGCGATGCAACTTGATGGTCGTTCCCTATGCCCGCCATAGGGCCGCCTTGAGGCACCACATACTTAAAGTCCTTGAGCAGCTGAAAAATATCCTCTTCCGGCAAAGGATTGGGATACTTTTGCTCCATGCGTGAAAATTCGGCGGCTAACCTGCGGTGCAAATCGTCGGGGGTACACTCATACAGATTGCCGAAAGAATCTTTCATGGCGTATTTGTTTAACCAAACCGAGGCGGCTAAAGCATCACCTTTAAAGTATTCTTTTGAAGCCGACAGGGCCTCGTCAAAAGAGTAAATTCTCTTGTTTTCCTTATGGGGGCTCATGTTGTATTATATTTTAATTCAAGCGTATAGTTCGCGGTCTTCGGCAAGTCCAAGCCTCTCGTAAGGGAGAAACGGGAGCGCAAGGTACAACCAAAAAGCGACCCGCGGGTCGCTTTTTTCTATTTTTTATCAAAAGGATATGAACAGATATTATTAGTACCCGAAAATCTGTTCCTGCCTCAGTCGGATAATCGGCCCAAAAGATTCTAATTTTTTAAGGTCTAAATCATTAGCATCTCCTAAGATGCAGTAAAAATAGGGACGATCCTTAATCCATTGTTGCTGGAAGGCCTTTACATCGGCCAAAGTCATATGCTGAACCTGCTCAAAAATATTTTTGCGGCGGTCAACATGGAGTCCCAAATCTTGAGCGCTTACGTAATCTCTGATAATGCCGCTCTTGATGATTCTTTGGGTGCGTATTCGCGTGAGAATAAATTCTTTTGCCAATTCAAACGCATGTTCCGATTCCGGCATTAGGTTGATAATCTCCTCAAAGGCATCCATGGCGATTCCCATTTTGTCGTTCTGCGTGGCTATGAATGCGGTGAAATAGTAGGGATTGTCTGTTTTTTCGGGCTGGGCGAGCGAGGCGCGCGCTGTATAAGCCAATCCACGCGCTTCCCTCATTTCTTGGAAGACAATGCCGTTCATGCCTCCTCCAAAATACTGGTTGTACATAGATACGCCGGGGTCGTTTACCGGATTATACAGCTCTCCGCGGTTGGAGTATTGGATAAACCGAATCTGAGAAGCGTCGTATTGGGCCAAGTAGACCTTGTTCTCCCATGTTTCTTGATAGGGGAACAGCCGCTGCGGGGGAACGGGAGCTAATTGGGAAGGAACATGGTGGTGGCGGTTGATGGCTGCAACGGCATCTGCTTGGGAAAGCGGGCCGTAGTAGAAAATGCGGCGCTGCATGTTCATCAAGTTCCGGACTTTAGAAAGTAATTCTTGAGGCGTAAGCCTTGCCAATTGGGCTGCCGACAAGATGTTTTTCCCGGGGGATTTTTCTCCGTACATGGCATAGTCCAGCAACATGGAGTAGTTGGAGGCTTGGCTCAATTTGGCATCGCTCCTGCGTTTGAGGATGTCGGCCTTCATGTTTTCGAGGACTCTGGAATCGGCTTTGGCGTCGGCCAACAGCGATTCGAGCAAGTCCATCGCCCTGCCCATATTCTCGCTCAATCCGCTCAAAGTAACATATGTACGTGTTTCCGCAACCGATATATTATACGAACAGGCCAAGCGGTAAAACTCGGTATTGATTTCCTCAAGATTCTTGGCGTTTGTGCCCAAATACCTCAAGTAATCAAAGGCAATGCTGAGGGCCGGGTCGTTGTTGGCTCCTGTTTCAAACACATAGTCGAGTTGGAACAGTCCGGTGGTGGGGTTTTTTACATACAGTACCGGAATATTGGATTTGGCCGTCAGTTTGCTCAAGTCGCGGTCGTAATCAACAAATAGCGGTTCGATGGGGTCTACTTGAGCCTGTTGGATATTTCTTAGGTACCGGCTGGCGGCATCCCTGTTGGTCTCTATGGCGGTAATTTCCGGCTTGGCTATCTTTAGTTCGTTGGGGTCCGGTCCTTGACGCTTGTACACCATTACATAATTATTATCACCCAAAATACGGTTGGCAAACGCCACAACCTGCTCTTTGGTTATTTTTGAGAGGCGGTCGGCCCTTTCTACCACGTCTTTCCACTCTAGGCCGTTGGTAAAGG
>WRBG01000111.1 GCA_009784635.1 Bacteroidales bacterium
GGAATTATGTACACGTCCAAAAACAAAGAATTTACAGGAACAGCCATTAAAAAAAACGGTGAAATCCCTTTTGACATGAACGCATATTTACTTTATGGAGGTAGACATGTTGGGAGAAAGGGAAAAAACATACGGATAACCAAATATAAAAATGGGCTGAAAGATGGAAAGGAAAGAATATATCATTGCGGCACTGTTGGAGAGTTATTTTATTCCGCCGACAGAACTTTTTTGTATTCTGTCTCTCAATACAGCGAAGGACTTAAAAATGGGAAAGAAAAAATTTATGATAATAAAGGTCGCGGATATCTCGACTTTGAAGCCTATTATAAGGATGGAGAAGTACACGGCTTGTTCCGTAGTTATTATAGAAGCAGGAATGTTGCCAAAGAAGTGGAATACAGCAATGGCGAAATTTTAGGTTTTTATCGAACTTTTGATAGCATCGGCGATACCTTGATTAATTACATATCTGTAGATGGACGTATTATCGAAGGTTGCAGATTAATCAAAGGAAATTATCGGAATACGAAAGATACATTGGAATGGTATGAAAACGGACAATTACTTGCCCAAAGAGTTTTTGAAGAATATTATTTATCTCATAATCCTAAAGAATTTAAAAAAGAAAGTTTATATTCCGCCTACGACCCTGTATTATACAAAGGCTTGTTTAGCGAAACATATTATCAACATGGCGAGGCAGTAGAATATACCCAATTTAATAACGGCGAAATAGTTATCTATTCCAAGCAAATAAACGGAATAATGACAGAAATATTCAATTCGGAAACAGGTGTGGATAAGCGTAGCGAATATGGATTTTATAGAAATATGTTTCTAAAACAATAAACATGACGAAAAGTAAAGAAACGCCAGCAGGTAACAAGCGTGGCGTAACGTCCCGACATTTGGGTGGTAAAAAGAACTTTTGTATCTTTGCCTCGGTGTACAAGCCCCCGCCTGCATCAATCCCCGCTGAGAGTTGTATGCAAGTTTTATGGACAACCCTACCGAGAAATTTTGAGCGAAAGAATAAAATTATTTGAGAAAAAAGTGTAATTTTGCGCTTTTATTAAGCATACTTAAAAAACAACCTTATTATGAGGAAAATATGTATAACTATTGTATTAGCATTTGGGGCAGCAGTCAGCGTAGGAGCGCAAGATTACACTTGGGCGTTGGGGGTACGTTTGGGCGACGACATGAGCGGTATCAGCGTCAAGAAGAGCATTGATGCCCGCAACAAAATGGAAGGAATCCTTGCAGTCCCCTATTGGCATGGCGTCAACTTCACTGGTCTTTATCAGCGATATATTCCCGTTGAGGCTTTTCACATTTATTGCGGGGTCGGCGGACACATTGGAAACTGGAAGCACACAAGTAACGACATCAGTAAGAACTATTTCTTTCTTGGCTTGGACTGCATGGTGGGCATCGAATTTTCGCTATTAAAGTCTGTTCCGCTTTCTCTTTCGATTGACTACAAACCCTCATATAATTTGACAGGGCATGCCGGATTCAGTTTTACAGGCGGAGGAATTGGTCTTCGTTACAGGCTCTGAAAGGCAGATGAATCCGCTCTTCATCGCACCAAAATTACAAAACCGGTTTTTGTCTTGGATTTCTCCAAATAAGCCTTATCTTTGCCGCCGATTATACAAATGAACGGAATCTTCTCATATGGATTGATGCGAATGCGCCGAATGTGCAACTCCATGCACAGTTAGGCCGGTTATCGCTATCTCCCGTTTCTCGTTTCCCATTTTTCCCAGCACCATATTATTAGATAACTGCGCCCTGCATACCCCAAGGTAATGAGGCCTTAATTATTTATACCGTAACGATTAAAAACATACACATGAACCTACACTTTGAAACCCTCCAACTCCACGCCGGACAAAGTCCCGACCCCCAAACCGGCTCTTTTACTCCCACCATTCATCCTACTGTTGCATACGCATTTAAAGATGTCGCCTATGGAGCTTCGCTCTTTGCCTTAGAGACGCCGGGGCATATCTATTCCCGGATTTCCAACCCCACCACCCAAGTTTTTGAAACGCGCATGGCTGCGCTGGAAGGCGGCACCGGCGCCTTAGCCGCCGCATCGGGACATGCCGCTCAATTCATCGCCTTTCAAAACATTTTGCAACAGGGCGATAGCTTTCTTTCCAGTTCCCTGCTTTACGGCGGCACCTTTAATCAGTTCAAACACTCCTTTGCCCGATTGGGCATTATGGCCCGCTTCACCCACCAACTTTCCATAGCGCATTTGGAACATATCCTTAAAACCGAAAACCATAAGGCCCTCTATGTAGAAAGCATCTCCAACGGAGAATTTACCGTACCCGAATTTGAAGCCCTTGGCGAATTGGCCCGCAAATACCAAATCCCCTTGATGGTAGACAATACTTTTGGGGCCGGGGGCTACTTGTTTAGGCCGATTGAATGGGGCGCCCACATTGTTTGCCACTCTGCCACCAAATGGATAGGCGGACACGGAAACGGCATTGGCGGGGTGCTGATAGACGGGGGCAACTACGACTGGGGCAACGGAAAATACCCGCTCCTCTCGGAACCTTCTCCCAGCTATCACGGACTTAATTTTTGGGAGAAATTTGGAGGCGGGAGAGGGGCCGACAACTGCGCCTTTATTGTACGCGCTCGTGCCGAGGGGCTTAGGGACTTTGGCCCCTGCCTGAGTCCTTTTCAAGCCTTTTTCTTTTTACAGGGATTGGAAACGCTCTCGATTCGTATGGACAGGATTGTGCAAAACAGTTTGGAGTTGGCCCAATGGTTGGAAAAACACCCCAAGGTGTCGCATGTAAACTACTTGGGCCTGCCCGGACACCCCAGCCACCAAACTGCCAAAAAATACTTCCACAAAGGATTTGGAGGAGTGTTGAGTTTTAGGCTAAAAGGTGGGGAGGAGGCCGTTTCCACCCTGTTGGAACGGTTGCAAATCATTAGCCACATGGCCAATTTGGGCGACACCAAAACCTTGATTGTACATCCGGCCTCTACCACCCACTCCCAGCTGTCGCGGACAGAGCAGGAGGCTTGCGGCATTGCCCCCAACCTTTTGCGGTTGTCGGTGGGCATAGAGCATATAGACGACCTCAAAGCAGACTTTACCCAAGCGCTTACATAGAACCACGCCATTTTTATGTATCTACACAGCTATCACTCTAAAGAGCCGTTCATTTTGGAAAACGGCCAACGGTTGTCCGAACCGACCATTGCGTATCATACTTCGGCGCCCAAGTACAACGGACAAAAAGTGTTGTGGATTTGCCACGCCCTTACCGCCAATTCCGACCCCACCGCATGGTGGGAAGTGATGACAGGCCCCGGCAAATGCTTCGACCCTTTAGAATACTTTATTGTATGCGCCAACATTTTGGGTTCCTGCTACGGCAGCACAGGCCCCATGAGCTTGAATCCAAACACCGGAGCCCCTTATTACGACCAATTTCCGGTCGTCTCCGTGCGGGATTGGGTAGCCGCCCACAACCGGCTAAGAATCCATTTGGGGATTAAGGAAATAGACACGGTCATAGGCGCTTCGGTAGGCGGATTTCAGGCCCTCGAATACGCCATTTGCCATCGGGACGTATGCAAACGATTGGTTCTGATTGCCAGCAATGCCCGCGTATCGCCTTGGAACACCGCTTTTAATGAGAGCCAGCGCATGGCCATATTGGCCGACCCCACCTATCAAGAGTACCGTCCGGAAGGGGGCGAAAGGGGCTTGGCCGCAGCTCGGTCTATCGCCTTGTTGAGCTACCGCAGCAACGAGGGATATTTGTTAAGTCAAGAGGAATTGAATACGGATACCTTTATGGCCCAAAAAGCGGCCTCCTACCAGCAATATCAAGGAGAAAAACTCCGCAAACGCTTTGACGCCTATTCCTATATGGCCCTAACCAAAACCTTTGACACCCACAACGCGGGCCGGGGACGGGGCGGATTGGAAAAAGCCCTGCAAAGCATTAACGCCCAAACCCTCTGCATCGGAATTACGGGAGACCGGCTTTTTCCGCCCTGCGAGGTAAAATTCATGGCCCGACACATTCCCGAAGCCCAATACGCCTCCATAGATTCCGACTTTGGACACGACGGATTTCTGCTTGAATGGAAGTCCCTTACCAAAATAATAACCGCATTTAACCAACCACCACAATATGCAAATTCTTAAATTTGGAGGCTCGTCCGTAGCCTCTGCCCCAAACATAGAGCGCGTCTGCGCCATCATCGAGCAAGCGATACAAGCCGATAAAACCATGGTAGTAGCCTCCGCTTTGGGCGGTTGTACCGACAAATTGGTAGAAATCGGACATATGGCCGCCGACCGGAATCCGGCCTATACAAGTCTCTTGGACGAACTGATTCTGCGGCACGAAGAATTGGTGCAACAATTAGGACTGCCGGAGCAATCCGAGCTGCATGGCTTGATGAAAGAACTCCGCGAAGTCTGTCGGGGGGTATTCCTGCTCCAAGAGCTGAGTTTACGAACCTTAGACTTGATTATGAGCTTTGGAGAGCTGTTGTCAACCACCATCCTGTCCCGCTTTCTTCACCATAAAGGCATAACCAACTGTTGGATAGATGCCCGCCGGACCATCCGCACCAACCACCGGTACGGGAACGCCCAAGTAGACATGGAAGCAACCACCCGGCACATCGAACATCAGATTAATACCTGCCCTTCGCGCCTGTACATCGTTCCGGGCTTTATTTCCTCTAACGACCAAGGGATTACCACCACCCTTGGGCGGGGCGGGTCGGATTACACCGCGTCCCTCTTGGCCGTCTGTGCCAAGGCCCGAATGTTGGAAATTTGGACAGACGTGAGCGGTATGATGACTGCCGACCCCCGCGTGGTGCCCCAAGCCCGCCCCATTCCCCATATTTCCTATAAAGAAGCCCTCGAACTTTCTCATTTTGGGGCCAGAGTAGTCTATCCGCCTACCATTCAGCCTGTTGTTAGCCACCGCATCCCCATCAAGATAAAAAATACCTTTGCCCCCGAAGAACCCGGCACCCTAATTGAACAGAATCCTCCCGAAAGCGACAGTCGGCTTAGGGGCCTGTCGGCCAGCGGCCATATAGCCCTGCTCTCTATGGAGGGCAGCGGTATGGTGGGGATTCCCGGTTATTCGGCCAGACTGTTTGGCGCTTTGGCGGCGGAGGAAATCAATATCATCTTGATTACCCAAGCCTCGTCGGTGCATACCATGTGCGTGGCGATTGACGAAAAAAACGCGGAATCGGCCAAAAAGGCGGTAGACGACACTTTTGCTTACGAAATATCCCTGCAAAAGGTAGAGCCTCTGAGGGTGGAAACCGGTTTTTCGATTATCAGCTTGGTGGGAGACGACCTGCAACAGCAGTCGGGAACCGGAGGGCGGATGTTCGAGGCGCTGGGACGCAAAAACATTAACATTAGGGCTATTGCCCAAGGCTCGTCGGAGAAAAATATTTCTACCGTGGTAGGTACGGCAGACGAGGCCGAGGCTTTGCGCGCCATACATGAAGCGTTCTTTTAAATCGAAATAAAAATGAAACAGATGAACATTGCAGTAGTCGGAGCTACCGGATTAGTAGGCTCCAAAATGTTAGAAATATTGGAGGAACGACAAGTTCCCGTAGGAGAACTGATGCCCGTGGCTTCGGCAAAATCCGCCGGTCAAGAATTGGTATTTCAAAACCGGACATGGAAAGTGTGTGGTTTGGAAGCCGTTTTGGAAAAAAGGCCGGATTTTGCCTTGTTTTCTGCGGGCGCGTCTGTATCGCTGGAATGGGCGCCTCGGTTTGCCCAAACCGGCTGCACCGTAATTGACAATTCCTCGGCGTGGAGGATGGACGCCGGCGTGCCCTTGGTCGTTCCGGAAATCAACATGCACGCTGTAAAGTCCCGCCACCGCATCATCGCCAACCCCAACTGCTCCACCATACAGATGGTGATGGCCCTCTGCCCCCTCCACCGGCGTTACCGGATAGACCGGATTGTAGTATCAACCTATCAATCGGTCAGCGGCAGCGGACAAAAGGGAATCGGTCAATTGTTGTTTGAACGGGGAGAAGCGCCGGATGTTCCCGCGGTGTTTGCCTACCCACATCCCATTGACCTTAACTTGATTCCACACATTGACTCCTTTTTAGACAACGGCTATACCAAAGAGGAGATGAAGATGGTACACGAAACCCGCAAAATCTTGGAGGACGATGCCATCGCCGTTTCTCCCACCACCGTTCGCGTTCCGGTCATGAGCGGTCATTCCGAGTCGGTACATGTTGGCTTTCATCAACCTGTTGATTTGGAAGAAATCCATAGCCTACTTGGGCAGTTTCCGGGTATAGTGGTTGAACGTCTGCCTCACTATCCCATGCCTACGTACTGCGCCGGCAGGGACGAAGTCTTTGTAGGCCGAATCCGCCTCGACCCCTCGACCGCCAACGCCATAAATATGTGGATTGTGGCCGACAACCTCCGCAAAGGCGCCGCCACCAA
>WRBG01000112.1 GCA_009784635.1 Bacteroidales bacterium
CGCTTTGGTCAATGATGATGGTCGTAGCAGGAGCAGTGGATGCTCCGTATGACTTTGTCTCGCCAACGCTAAAAAGTTGCGCCTGTGTTAGCTGGGGAAAGAAAAAGAAGGCAGAAAGCAGAAGGCAGACTGCCGATAAATTAGACCTGATTTTTGGTTTCATAAAAAAGTTTTAGTTAATGAAGTGCTTATGCTTTAATTAATAGATAGAATGCTTATACAGAAATAAGATTTAGTTATAGCAATTATGCGACAAATGTAAGTATTTTCTATCAGTGTGAACAAAAAAGTTACAGAAAAATTAGGTAGCCAACAAAGTTTTGATTAAACAGGTAACTTTTGTTCGCTTGGATATGTGTTTATATATCTGATAGCCAATAATAAATGCGCATAAAGAAAGCGCTGCAATAACAGTAGTCTCATGAGGCAGAGGTAAAAAAAAACTTTAAATGTTGCAGAATAAGGAAATATATACTACATTTGCGTTGGGATATTATCACATTATCAATCATTAAACATTTTAAGATGAAGAAATTATCATTTTCCATCCTTTTAGTGGCAGCTCTTTGTTTTGCTGCCTGCGGCAGTAACCAAAGCAAAAAAGCAGAAGCCGCTGCTGTAGAGACAGAATGTACCGACTCGTGCTGCGGAGAAGTAAAAACCAAAACCGACGGTTGCGGAGACGCTGAAAAATCCTGCTGCGGCGGAGAAGAGTGTGCCGGCAAGAAAGCTACCACATCTTGCGGCGGTGACGGAGGTTGCTGCCAAAGCGAATAACAGCTATTTGCACAGGCTATTTTGTGATGTCAAAGCAAAATAGCAAATCATGGTCCCTTAGGTAGAGTTTGCCGTTGGCTACAACCGGATGGGTCCAAACGTGGTTATCCGTAGTAACTATTTGGGTCCGTTCCGGAATAGGCAAATGGCCAAACTCCTGCCAACCATCGGGAGAAGCCGCAATCACGGTAAGCGAACCGGTAGCCATATCGAGCAGAAGCAGGCGGTCATTGACGGCTAAGATTGCTCCTTTACCTACTTCGCGAATCCTTTGACTCCAAGCGTTCTCACCGGTTTTCACGTTTTGGCATACCCAGCCGTGGGCATCGGAGTAGCCATAGACGTGGCCGTTTACCAGCACAACGCCTCCATGTTGGTTGGTCATATTTCTGTTGGCATAGAGCGTCTCGGCCTCAAAGGTATCGCCTGTTTTGGTGAGTTGGATGAGGAGGCAACCTGCGTTGTATCCCGATGTTACGTACACCATGTTGTCCATGATAATCGGAGTAGGGATGACCGCCGTTCTAAAGCCGGCTACCTCGACTTTCCACAATAGTTTACCGTCTTTTGCCGCTATTCCCGCCACGCATTTTTCGGTCAGTTGGATGTACTGCCGTACTCCTTGAATTTCTGCAACAATGGGAGAAGAATAGGCGCTTCTGTCTGTCAGTTCTGTACTCCTCCATACAAGGGCGCCGCTGTTCTTGTCAAGCGCCACTATAGCGCCTTCATCACCGCCGGGCGTACAAATAACAAGGTTTCCGTCTACCAAGGGAGATTCGCTAAAACCCCAACGCGACATGAGTTTGCCGTTAAAGTCCTTAGTGAAATCTTTTTGCCAGAGTTCTTTGCCGTCTGCGGCAGAGAGGCAGTGGATTTGCCCAATACCACGAATCAGATACAATTTGTCGCCATCTACCGTAATCGAGCCACGAGGTGCGCGTTCCCGGTCTTCGACAAATTCCAATCCAAGTTCCCGTTTCCACTTTAGGTTTCCTGTTTGTACGTCTATTGCAAACGCAAAACCGACTTCATCCACAGCGCCTTGACCGTAGAGGGTTGTGCCCGCAATGGTAGGCGCGGAATAGCCGGAACCTGCTTCTCTGAATGTCCATAAAAGAGCGGGCTTCTTCTCCGACCAATCTACATGGAGTCCGGTCGCTTTGTGGATACCGTCTCTGTGGGGACCCCGCCATTGGGGCCAATCTTGTGCTTTTGCTTCCATTTGGGTGATTACCGGCATAATAATCATAACCGCGAATGGAAGCCATAGGTTGTGTTTGATGTTCATATGTTTTGATGTTAAATAGGAAAATAAAGGCTAAACTTAGTCGGTTGTCCGGGCAGCGATTGTACTTGAATCCGTCCTCCGTGGGCGCGCATAATTTGGCGTGCGATGCTCAGACCAATGCCCGAACCTTCGCTTTTGGTGGTGAAAAAGGGGACAAAGATTTGGTTGACCAAGTCCGGCGCTATGCCCGGCCCGTTGTCGGAAACCTCAATCAGCGCGTTTCCTTCCGGCGTTTTTTGGAAGTTCAAACAAACCTCTCCATGAAGGAAGTCGGCATGTTCTATGGATTGTATGGCATTCTTTACCAAATTAATCATCACTTGACCCAACAGGTTTCCGTCTGCGTAGAGAGGAGGCGCGTCCGGGGCAATGTTTAGGCTGATTCGTACTTTGTTAAAATAGGGGAGGTGGCTGCAAAGCAGAATAATCCCATTAAAGAAATCGGAGCCATCCAAAAACTCTTTCCGTGGCGTGGGTATGCGCAACAGCCGTTGGTAAGATTCCACAAAAGAGAGAAGTCCTTTTCCCGTTTCGTTGATTACCTGCAATCCGTAGATGGTGTCCTCTTTGAGGGTTTGGGCCGATTCGGGGTCGTTTTGCAGTTGCAGGAGACTGTCGCTGAGGGATGTGATGGGGGTAATGGAATTCATGATTTCGTGAGACAGGATGCGGAAAAGCTTAACCCAAATTTCCATCTCCTGCTCGTCTAAAAGCTGCTTGATGTCGTTAATTACAAATAGTTTGTACGCTTTGCCCCGCAGAACGATGAAAGAGGCTTGCACCAGCAAATCTGTGCGTTCTTTTTCATTGAGTACAGCCACTTTATGCTGTTCTCCCGAGCGAATTGTTTGGAGGACGCCATAGAGTTCCGGCGCAAAGGATTCCAATTGGGTGAGGTGGGTAAAAATTTCCCTGCCCAAAAGCGTGAGCGCAAATTGGTTTGCCTGTATCACATGTCCCGTTGCGTTGACCAGCACAACACCCGAATTGATTTTGGCAAGCAAAATTTCGTAATACTTTTCTTGCTCCTGCATGGCGTGGTGCTTTTGTTGCATCGCCTCTTTGACGCGGTTCAGCTGCCGGCTCAAGTCGGTAGAACCGCTCCACATCTTTTTGTGGGATGGAAAACGGAACGCATAATCGTCGTTGGATATGGCGCTGATGAAGTAGTCAATCTTTTTATGAAGGTGTTTGATAGACTTGAATAAAACCCAAGCAGGCAGGAGCATGCCCGCAAAACAGCCCAAGGCAATTCCGTAATGTTCCACATGGAGTAGGTAAAAGCCCGCTGCACAGCAGAAAATCATGGCGATTAAGAGCAGGGCAACTTTATAAGGAAAAGATTTATCCATAGGCGATTATAATCCGTACTTCTTCATTTTGTTGTAGAGGGTTTGGCGGGAAATTCCCAACTTGGCCGCGGTGGTGGAAAGGTTACTGTTGTGTTGTATCAGCGCTTTTTGAATCATCCTGCACTCCATCTCATCTAATGTTTCGCCTTCATACCCCGCGGGGATGTGGAGGGCGGCGGGGGAGAGTAAAAAGTCGGAGACGGCGAGTGTGTTGCCATTAGATGATAAGATGACCGCTTTCTCGATAGTATGTTGCAGTTCACGCACATTGCCCGGCCACATATATGCGCAAAGTTTTTCCTTAGTGTGGTCGTCCATAGAGGGTGTTCCTTTGCCATATTTGGCTCCATATTGTTTGAGAAAATGTTCGGCCAAAGGGATAATATCTTCTTTACGCGCTCGGAGCGGGGGCATGGCAATCTCAATCGTATTGATTCTGTACAAAAGGTCTTCCCTAAAGAGTCCTTGAGCCGTCAACCCCCGCAAATCTTTATTGGTGGCACAAATCAGCCTGATGTCTATGGGTGTGGACCGGGTGGAGCCGATGCGGGTGATTTGCCGGTTTTGAATGGCTGCCAACAGTTTGGCTTGTAATGGATAACTTAGGTTTCCGATTTCGTCCAAAAAGAGGGTGCCTCTATGGGCTGCCTCGAATTTTCCGGCGCGGTCTTCCTTGGCGTCTGTAAAACTTCCCTTGAGGTATCCAAAAAGCTCGCTTTCAAACAGCGTTTCGCTCACGGCGCCCATATCCACGCTGACCATAATCTCTTTGCTGCGCGTTGATAATCGGTGTAATGCTTTTGCAATAACCTCTTTGCCGCATCCGTTTTCTCCGGTAATCAATATATTGGCTTGGGTAGCGGCCACCTGTTTTACGGTTTGGAGTACCTGTTGCATGGCCGGGGAAGCGCCCCAAATCACCTCATATTCGGGATTGAAGGCTCCCTTTAGCGCGGTGGTACGTTCTTTTAGTCGCTTTACTTCGGCTTTGGAATAGTGCAACTGCAATGCCGACAGGAGGGTGGCCGTGAGTTTTGCATTGTCAAAAGGTTTTACCACAAAATCAAAAGCGCCCTCTTTGACCGCGGTTACCGCTAAGTTGATGTCGGCGTAAGCGGTAAAAAGCACCACCGGAATGTCGGGATAGCCCTCTATGATGCGCTTGAGCCAGTAAAGTCCCTCATTGCCGGAGTTGATGCCGGCAGAGAAATTCATATCCAATAGCACCACGTCTACGGCCTCCTGCTCCATGAGGGAAGGGATGCGGTTGGGGGAGGGCAGGGCAATCACCTTGGCGAATACGCCACGCCCCAACAGCGAAACCGCATCGAGAATGGCTTTATTGTCGTCCACCACTAAGAGGGTACCTTTTTTTGTCATGGCAGTAAGTTGTGTACAAAAGTAAGAATAATTTTGGTTCGCTACAAATCATTTATAGACAAACCCCTGTACTCTATTTTGTAATTTTGTAATTGTTTAACAAGATTTGCCGCTTTGTTTTGCAAAACATTCAAGTTGATTTTGTCGGCATTCCGCTTTACTTCGGCAATAATGGCCGTTTTTTCGTACTCGTTCAAAGCAACAATGTCGATTTCATTTTGGTTTCCGCTTTCCCAATACGAGCCGATTGCCGATAAGTTTTTGGAGACAGCTATTTTTTGTCGGAAGTAGCGTTCCAAAATTATCCCGCTATATGTTTGATAATCGCGTTTGATAATGTTTTTTACGTATTCAAAATTCCCCATCTCAATGGCGCCTCTGTATTTGAACACAAAGCGAAACCAAAAGTTTAGGAAATTATCATCAATGCGGTACTTTAGGTTGCGTCCCGACGGTTTTGAAAGTATGGGGCGCACTTTTGTAATCAATCCATATTCATTTTCCAACCTGTCCAAAAAACCGCCCAAATTTATATTCATTGTGGATTCCATTTCGGTGCGGGCGGTTTTTGAATTGGCTATCAACATTAGGATTGAAAAATAGTTGCCGTAATCTTTGCCAAACTCATCAATCAAAACATTTCTGCCCTCGTTCAAAAACAGAGAATTATCAGAGAAGATTTCATCTAAAATCTGCTCTCTCGTATGTGCTTTTGCATCAACCAACAATTCGACATATTTTGCGATGCCGCCCGTGAAAAGATAAAAAGCCAACAAATCTTCATGGGTGTGATGGGGAAAGTTGTCTTTCATAATCACTTTGATGGTAGGAATGTCAAATTCTTTTAGGTGCAGGCGCGCCGTTGCCCGTCCAAAAAGCGGCTCTTTGGAGTTTTCAAAAATCTTCTTCATCAGCGAATAGACCGAGCCGCAAAGAATCAGGTTGATTTTGCTTTCGTTTTTGTGCTTGTCCCAAACATTTTGCATCTCGCTGTAAATGGAAGGATTAACATTGCGAAATTCTTGAAATTCATCAATAATCAGCGTAAAATGTTGCGTTTTAGCTTCATTCATCAGATAGCTGAAAATATCTTTAAAAGTCGGCATTTTGCCGTACATCGTAACGCCAAGTTTTTGTTGAATTTCGTCGGTAAATTCTTCGCAAAGAAGTGCTTCGTTTTTTTTCTCCACAAAGAGATAGACCATCTTTTTATTGGCGAAGACATTTGTCAGCAACGATGTTTTTCCAATACGCCGCCGCCCGACTACAAAGGTCATCTGCGCCGTTTTCAACGACTTTTGCTCAATCTTTTGGAGTAAGGCCGTCTCTTTTTCACGGTTATAAAATGTAAGCATATCTTTTTTTCGACAAAGGTAAAATAATTATCGTAATCCACATTACCGTAACCTGCATTACCGTAATCCGCATTGCGATAAATCGCCGCCAAGGTGTCTAAATTCTATACACCACTGTCCATTTTTTTTACACTTTGCTTGGATTGTATTTTTGTTATTGCTCATGTTTTTAGTAAATTAACAATCGTGGCATACATTTAGCCATATACTTGGGCAACCAAATATATGTACTATGCTTAGATTATCTACTTTTTCCCTTATCCTTGTATTATTGACCTCTACAAGCGCAAA
>WRBG01000113.1 GCA_009784635.1 Bacteroidales bacterium
GAAAGCGAGGATTTGAGCCTCAGCATCAATGGAGAACATCTAAACCTTTGGTGCGTAGCCCGTGAGGAGAACTACAAGATGCTCGATAACATCATGGGCGAAATCGCCTCCCTGTTCCCTTGGACTTATATCCATATCGGGGGAGACGAGGTAAATCCGGCTCCATGGAAAGAATGTCCGCATTGCCAAGCCCTTATGGTCAAAGAAGGTTTTACCGATATTATGGATTTGCAGGCCTATTTTGTTAAAAGGATGGAAAGGATTGTAGAAAAATACGGAAAAAGGATGATTGGCTGGGATGAAATTGCAGACCGCGGAACGCTCAGTCCTTCAACGGCCGTAACAGCGTGGAGGGGGGTAAGACATGGTATGGAGGCCCTCCAAAAAGGATACGCTGTGGTCATGCAGCCGGGGCCTTATACCTATTTGGATATGAAGCAGTCTCCCGAAGAGCGCGGCCATACTTGGGCGGCGATTATTAATTTGGAACGCATTTATTCTTTTGACCCCACGGGCGCCGCTCCGTTAAGCCCCCAAGAATCCTCCCTGCTGTTGGGGGTACAGGCCGGATTGTGGGGCGAATTGTTAGACAGGCCGGCCCGGATTGCAGAATACCAACTTTATCCCCGTTTGTGCGCCTTGGCCGAAATTGGATGGACGCCCCAAGAGCAACGCATATGGGAAGATTTTAACATGCGGATTGGGAGAACCCATTTTGACCGACTGTATGAAATGGGCATTGCTTTTCGCGTGCCTCCTCCCGCAGTGGAATATGTACAGGGAATGATTAGGGTAACGCCTCCTTATCCATGGTCGGTAGTACGCTTTTCCGACAACGATGCCGAACCCCATATACATTCGCCCATAGCTCATTACCCCATTATTACCCACGAGCCGTGGAAATACCGTTTTGCCACTTTTTACAGAGACCGGTATATGAGTCTTGCCGTAGCGGGCGCTCCCAGAGTCTATAAAAGCCCCGCCACCACCATAGAAGCGTCTTTTGTAACACAACCGCGGTTTCCGCTTGAAAACCTCGCCGACTACAGACGAAATACCTACGTAAGAAGCATAGGTATATTAAAACAAGACGATTACCTCTTGTACCGGTTTGCCGAGCCTTTGACCAGCGAAAAGATTACGGTAGTAACAGGCATCCCGGGTATTCCCATTTTTTATGTAGAATCGGGCTATGTCGCCTATTCTTTAGATGGAGAAAACTTTGTAAAAGCCGGCGATTTGGTCTACGGAAGCTTGAGCTTTGCTCCCCCTAAAGGCATTGTTGCGGTCAAAATTGTAGCCGGAGCCGAAAATTATTCCATTCAAAATGCGTTTACCGACTTGTTGATAGAATAGGGGTATAGCCATCCCTAATCCAATGGGAAACCTCAGCATAAGATTGGTCTAAAGCCCTTAGGTCAATCTTATCGCTTTTTCTCCACTGCTCGATTTTGGGCAGGAAATAGCCGTATATCTTGTCCTCTATGGGAAGCAGACGCTGCATATAGCCGGTTCCCTGTGGGTTATATATACCCCTCCAGTAAAAATACCGAGACCCATTGCCGCGCTCTATAGAAAACGATTGGTGCTTGAGCGCAACAGCCCACTCGCAAAGGGGCGCATTTTGAGACTGTGCCGTGCGCATGAGCAGGGCCGGTTGTCTGTCGCCGGCAGCTACCCACAGGGGAAGCATGACCGTAGCCGGAGGATAGCCCAACAGCGTCCACATGATGGTCATTTGGGGGTCTTCGCCCGGCTTCACTCCTTGCATAATTACAGAAGCCGACGTGCTTTTGCGTGGTATAAAATCTTGGTCAATAAACCATCCGTTGCCCATCTCAAGAACTTCTGCGCTTTTGGTAAGGTCAATACCCAAGAGTGAGTGGTAAAATGAGCGGGAAACCCCTTGGGCAATCCACAAAGGCGTAATCCCACGGGTTGGGGCCATGCGTCCAAACAATTCCAAAGCATTTTGCTGGCGAATATAGCCCATGCCCTCGTTAAATCTTCCGGTGTAAGAGAAATTGGTGACAATAAAATAACCTTGAGGGGCAATGGCCGGGTCGTTTACGTCCAATTTTGTGTAACTAAAGTTATTTACCTCGTAATAAGCGGCTCCGCCATGGGCGTCAATGACTCCAAAATTAGCCTCCACACCCATGGGTCTCGACAAGGTATCTAAAAAACGCTCAAAGTCGGCAAGGGTGGCGCAAATGGCTAAGGCTTTAAACATCAATACTCCTTCCTTATCTTTGTCTTTGGTGGAATCATCCTTGTCTTTCAAGTTGTAAGAGGCCGTATTCATGATGGAAAAGCCGGCTTCATTGGTTCCCGCCCAAGCCTCTCCTTGGGGGTCGGGGCTGTTGACCAAGGCTAAAAAACGGTATTTCCCAAAAGAGAAATAGTCAATCCGGTTTTGCTCCTCTCCGGTATCGCGGTGCTTCCACAATAGGGGCCGTCCGTCCGGAGTTACTTTTCCGGTTACGATTGCAGACGTGCAGGCCAAGAGTTCAGACGTCCCCAAAAAGGCCAAAAAAATCAAGGCGGAGTTCAAAATAATCAGAATCCTTTTCATTGTATAAAGTTTTATTAAAAAAGCATTTGCGTTTGTTGTCCTTCTTTGGTTACACCCAAGTGTTTATAAGCCAATTCTGTGGCTTCGCGCCCGCGGGGGGTGCGCTGGATAAACCCCTCTTTAATCAAAAAAGGTTCATAGACTTCTTCCAACGTGCCGGCTTCTTCGCTCACGGCCGTGGCTATGGTGCTGATGCCCACCGGGCCTCCCTTGAACTTATGGACAATGGTAGACAATATCTTGTTATCCATTTGGTCCAAGCCGCGTTTATCTATGTTGAGCGCGTCCAAAGCGTATTGCGTAATGGCTAAATCAATGGCGCCGCTGCCTTTGACCTGTGCAAAATCCCTAACCCTGCGCAGGAGGGCATTGGCTATACGGGGGGTTCCCCGACTGCGGGATGCGATTTCAAAAGCTGCTTGGGGTACCACGGATACCTTTAATATATACGCACTCCGCTGCACAATCTTTACAAGCACTTGGGAATCGTAGTACTCTAAATGACATTGAATACCAAAACGCGCCCTAAGCGGAGCCGTAAGCAGACCGCTGCGGGTGGTAGCCCCAACCAAGGTAAAAGGATTAAGGTTGATTTGCACAGACCGGGCGCCCGGTCCTTTATCAATAAGGATATCTATTTTACAATCCTCCATGGCAGAATACAAATACTCCTCAACCACAGGGGAGAGGCGGTGTATCTCATCAATAAAAAGAATGTCGCCGTGTTCTAAACCGGTCAACAGGCCGGCCAAGTCTCCGGGTTTGTCCAATACAGGGCCGGAAGTGAGCTTCATACCCACCTTGAGTTCCTTGGCAATAATGTGGGCCAGCGTGGTTTTACCCAAGCCCGGGGGACCATGAAACAGCACGTGGTCCAAGGCTTCGCCCCTAAGCAGGGCGGCTTGTACAAAGACTTTGAGGTTTTCTAAAATCTTGTCTTGACCCGAAAATTCTTCAAAGACTTGAGGCCGAATATAGGAATCAAATTCACTATCTTTACATTCCTTTTCCCAACGGGGATCAAACGATTCTTGCATACCAAAGCGGGGAGCTAAAATTTTTTCAAAGATAGATAAGATATGAACAGTCCCCAAACAGATATATAAAAATAAGAGTCTTTAAGAATTAGGTTATGATTATAATTATAGCTTGTTAATATGGTGAATAACTATGATAATAGATTTATTATTAATAGTTTAAAAAATTTTACGCAGTGGATTAAAGGCTGAAAAATTGTTGAAAAGAAAAGGGTTTTTTATTTGGATGGTATGCTATAAATATCCCTAACATTTTTGTTGAAACCGGCAAAAAAACTTTTCAAAAGTTGTTGTGGATTTATGAAGAAGAAAATGAACAAGCCAAAAATTTTAGCCTTTGTAGAAAAAATGTTGATAAAATGTTTGCGAATAAAAAAAATTTTTATCTTTGTCTCGAATAAATTTTTTGAACAACCCAAGAAAATAAAATTTTAACAATTTAATATTAACTAAAAATCAATTAATTATGAAAAAATTATTAGTTTTTGGAGCTGCGCTGGCCTTCAGTTTGAGTGCTTGCGACGACATTCTTAACTCTCTCATTCCCGATCCTATTCCCACTTGTCCTCCCAAGGATTGGACTTACATTCAGGCATTCACCGAACCCGGTGGAGACGCGCTTTGTGATTTATTACCCAATGCTCAAGGTCTGCTGGTTAGGAGTACAACTGACCCTGCGGGGGTGGAGTATCTTGTTAACAAAGCCGGAAGTGTGGTGGTAGTTCCCGCTGTAGGAGGAGAAAAGGTCACCATATGGATAGAAACCACAAGGCCCTATTGGACGCTTTTTGCTGAAGATGGCAGCCATTTGGACCATTTGGCAACAGAAGATCCGGATTGGGGTTGGAGTGTATCCCTACTTAATGTTGCCGCTCCTTACCTTGGGGCAGATGTGGAACACACTTCAAACAGCATTACCATAGAAGGCATTGCCAAAGCCAGCTGGATAAGCAATTCATTCCCCGGCTTTACTATGCCTACCTATTCCGGCTTCATAACCATTGAGCGCTTGAATGCTTTTGTTGGCGGCGAGGCCCTTATTATTGTAAGAGGATATGGAATTGATGATTGCAGCTACACCGGTTTCAAAATTGTATTTGAAGCACCCACCGACGAGGAAATTCTTGAGGCAGCAGTAGCAGCGCTGGAATTAGAAGAGCCTATAGAAGGCCCAAATCCGGATAATAGACTTATTGCCTTGCCGGAAGTAATTGACTTAGGAATGTATACCGTAGATGTTACTTGGACGTCAGATATTGATGGTTGGGCTGGTGTTTCCTATACTAATCTTCCCGCATTTGATGGTGCATATGGTATGCGTTTCCCCCACGCCAGTGTAGTAGGCGGTTCTGTAACTTTTGTTGCAACACTTACTTTTAATGGAGAAACAACGACCAAAGAATTTACATTTGACATTGAGTAATTACAGGATACCTTATTAAAAAGCCATGGGTATTATATGGCTAAAGGCAACAGGGCCACCGGAAGCGGTGGCTCTTTGTTTTACATTGCGTTTTATCATTGCCCCCCTCCATCTTGAGAAAATTTTCTTACCTTTGTTGTGTAAACCATAATGAATAGATAAGATGGCAAAGGAGCGTTATATACGTTTTGATTGGGCGGCCAAGCGGCTGTTGCGGCAAAAGTCAAATTTTGTGGTGCTGGAGGGATTCTTATCAACCCTTTTGAACGACAATATTAAAATTGTACGGATGCTCGAAAGTGAAGGGAATAAAGAAGATATCAACGATAAGTTTAATCGTGTAGATATGTTTGCAGAAAACAGCAGGGGGGAATTGGTCATTATTGAAGTGCAAAATACCCGCGAGTTGAGCTATTTTCACCGGATGTTGTACGGTACATCCAAAGCGATTACAGAGTACATGTATGAGAAGGAGCCTTATTCCCGTATAAAAAAAGTGTATTCCGTCAATATTGTTTACTTTGATTTGGGTCAAGGCAAGGACTATGTGTACCACGGCCGCACGGAGTTTCGCGGTACGCACCACCATGATGTTCTCCAATTATCTGTCCGTCAGCAGGAACAGTTTATGTACAAAGAGGTGGGCGACCTGTATCCCGAATATTATATTCTACGCGTGGATGAGTTTGACCAAAAGGCGGTAACCCCTTTAGATGAATGGATTTTGTTTCTAAAGACGAGCGAAATACCGGAAACCGCAAAAGCGCCGGGGCTGCAAGAAGCGCGGGAAAGATTGCGCAGAGACGCGATGAACAGGGAGGAAAGGAGTGCTTATGAGGCCCATTTGGAGGCTCTCCGCTACCAACAAAGCGTGATTGAAACCGGCTTGATTGAGGGACGGGCCGAGGGTTTGGTTGAAGGACGTGCCGAAGGATTGGCTGAAGGACGTGCCGAAGGATTGGTTGAGGGACGGGTCAAAGGATTAGCCGAGGGTTTGGTTGAAGGACGTGCCGAAGGACGAGTTGAGGGGCGAGTTGAGGGCTTAATTGAAGGGCGAGCTGAGGGACGGGTCAAAGGATTGGCCGAAGGACGTGTTGAAGGATTAGCCGAAGGACGTGTTGAAGGATTAGCCGAAGGACGTGTTGAAGGATTAGCCGAAGGCGAAAAAGAAAGATTAAAACTGTTGCAGGAAATCGAAAATCTGAAACGTCTGCTGATTAAAGACTGAGCCAACAAAGCCACAAAATGTATATATTTGCATCAACAAACTAAGGAAGATGAACATGAAAAGAACCACCAGAATAGCCTTGGCCTTGGCCGGAGGGCTGTTTTTGTTCGGCTGCGAGCCGATCCCCACATTTGAGA
>WRBG01000114.1 GCA_009784635.1 Bacteroidales bacterium
CCGGGATACTCCTATGAACAGACGGCATACTGCCTCGTTTCCGGAACCACCGCAAACGAAAGAGAGACGGCCATAGCGCAATTGTCCCGCCTTCCCGATGTACAGGCTGTGGCAACGGCAAACCGGCTGTTGTTCGCCAGCCCGCCGGGCAATAACGTAAGGCTTCTAGACGATGAAAGGGAGCAGTTCAACATGGCCGACTTGTATGGTATTGATGAACATTATTTAGCCTTGATGGAAATTTCCATTGTCGAAGGCACAGGCTTTGAAAAAGGAGTATCTACCCAACAAGATATGATTGTCAGCCAATCATTTGCCAAGCGTATTGCCGAGATGGCGGATTGGAGCGACGGTGTAGTGGGCAAGCATTTGATGGTTTCGGAACACGGTCTTTGCCGCGTGGTTGGGGTCTACAACGATATACGAATAGGCCTGATAGTCGGAGAGGATAAGCGCCCCTCGGCCATGTTTTACGCCCCCGCGCCGGAGCGTAACATCCTTATCCGTTTTCATAGAATGAGCGGCGAGGGATTGCAAAAAGCCATTGATGCGCTGCAATCGGCCATGCCCAACAAAGATATTGTGGTTACGCCATACAAAGACAGCGTGTTAAAGGGCTACGGCGAACTGCGGCTATTCCGCAACTCCGTCATGGTGGGCAGCCTCATCGCCCTTGTGCTGTCGCTGATTGGCTTGCTGGCCTACCTCCGGAGCGAAATCAACCGCCGCAGCGCCGAAATCGCCCTCCGCAAAGTGAACGGCGCCACCGTATCAAACGTCTTGACGCTGTTTGCAAAAGCCGTACTGTACTTGGCCATTCCCGCCTTAATCGCGGGCGCGGCGATTGCCGCCTACGTCTCCGGCGAACTGATGCAGAGTTTCTCCGAAAAAATAGACACAGGCGTACTCCTCTTTGCCGCATGCAGCCTAATTGTGCTTACCATTACGCTAAGCATCCTCACCGCCGGCTGCTGGAGGATCGCCGTACAAAATCCCGTCCACTCACTAAAATCAGAATAAACATTTTAAAATCAACAATCATGATTCAAATTAACAATTTAAGCAAAGTCTTCCGTACAGAGGAAGTAGAAACCACCGCATTAAACGGTATTTCATTAGAAATCAAACAAGGCGAATTTACTGCCGTCATGGGTCCGTCCGGCTGCGGAAAGTCAACCCTGCTCAACATCTTGGGCCTGCTCGACAACCCCACATCGGGCAGTTATATGTTAGACAACAAAGAGGTTGGCTCACTAAAGGAGAAAGACCGCACCCAAACGCGCAAGGGGAACATCGGCTTTGTATTCCAGAGCTTTAACCTAATCGAAGAAATGAGCGTTTTTGAAAACGTGGAGTTGCCGCTTACTTACCTCAAGGTAAAAGCGTCGGAACGCAAAAAATTGGTGGACGCCGCCCTGCAAAAGATGAACATCAGCCACCGCGCCAAGCACTTTCCCAATCAGTTGTCCGGAGGGCAGCAGCAACGCGTTGCCATTGCCCGCGCCGTAGTCGCCAATCCCAAACTGATTTTGGCAGACGAGCCTACCGGTAACTTAGACTCCAAAAATGGCCGAGATGTGATGGATTTGCTGTCGGAATTGAACCGCGAAGGCACTACCATTGTGATGGTAACGCACTCCCAGCACGACGCTTCCTTTGCCCACCGCATCGTCAACCTCTTTGACGGCGAGATTGTGGCTGAGGTGGGGAGTAGGATGTAAGAGGTGAAACATCCTCTTCAGTGAATTACTGTTTTAATGTGAAAATAATGGTATCAGCCACTTTATCCAGAATCACCAACGCAGGCCGTTTTTTGCTTCCCGACAAATCGGAAAAAGGAAAAGGTATGATAACGACATCGCTCCTTACAAATCTTTCCACGCCTTATCCTCCTCCACAGTCAGCCAATCTTTTGCCAAGACTCTTTGGCTTGCAAAATGGGTTTCGGTTTTATCGGATTTACCGTTATTTACAAAAACCTTGTCTCCCAGTTTACGCGCCAACGCCGACAACTGCCGAACATTATTTTTTGGTTGGCTATGAGCTACCAATGCTTCCATCACTCGCAATCAATTTTTGACAAAGCTAACAATTTTTTCTTTACATCAAATTCAATCATCAAATGAAAGCCATATTTGAATCCTAAAGTTGCATTCAGTTGTTGAATCTACAGAGCAACGAGAATCCGGTAAATTGTGGTTTTTCATAAATTCTTACTATCTTTACCGAAATTTAACCTTATATTTATGATACAAAAAACACAAATTCTTATGCGCGACAACAAGGGACTCAGGTGGATGATGCTCCTTTTAGTTGCTTTAACCATGTTTGCCGTCTACGTGGTGTCGGACGTTTTTTCTCCGCTTAAAACAATGCTTGAAGCTCAAAACGGGTGGAGTAGTCAAGAGTATGGACTATTCAGCAGCGCTTTTGCCTTGTTCAACGTCTTTTTGGGCATGTTGATTCTTGGAGGAATACTGTTGGACAAGAAAGGCATACGTTTTACCGGATTGCTCTCATGTGGTTTGATGATAGCAGGTATCGCCTTCAAATACTGGGCGGTATCTAATCCGGACTTGATACATAGCACCGTTAAACTCCTTGGTACCGAATATAAATTACAGGTGGTCTATGCCGTTTTGGGATTTGCCGTATTTGGGGTTGGGGCCGAAGTTATTGGTATCAGCGTCAGCAAAGCAATTGTAAGGTGGTTCAAAGGAAAAGAATTGGCTCTTGCTATGGGCTTGCAGCTCTCTCTTGCTAGACTTGGAGCAGCCGGCGCTTTAGCCGTATCCCCCATGATTGCCAGAGCTACGGGTCAAGTAAGCACCCCCGTATTGGTAGGCCTTTGCCTCCTTGTATTGGGAGGACTTTGTTTTGCCATATATTCTATCTACGACAAAAAATTAGATAAACAGATTGCTCAAGAAGCCACTAAAGAAGAAGCCTCATTCAGCCTCAGAGATGTGAAAGATATTTTGAGGAACCCCGGATTTTGGCACATTGCCTTGTTGTGCGTCCTTTTCTATTCGGCAGTATTCCCATTCATTAAATATGCAACCGATTTGATGGTCAATAAGTTTTCTGTAGACCCCAATCTTGCGGGATTTATTCCGAGCATGTTGCCCTTTGGGGCCATTATCCTCACTCCTCTTTTTGGCGGCATATACGACAAAGTCGGCAAAGGGGCCAACCTCATGATACTTGGGGCAGTTATAATCACTACCGTTCATGTGCTGTTTGCCGCTCCTTTTGTGAATCAATGGTGGATGGCAGTCATATTAATGATATTCCTTGGCATAGGATTCTCTTTGGTTCCTTCGGCCATGTGGCCCTCCTTAGCCAAAATCATGCCCGAAAAACAGTTCGGAACAGCCATTGCCCTCACCTTCTTTATCCAAAACATAGGACTTTTTGGGGTACCCTTTTTAATCGGATGGGTGCTTGACAAATATTGTATTATCGGCGACAGAGTGATAGGCACCTTGACCGTAAAAAGCTATGACTACACCTTGCCCATGACCTTGTTTGCCATTATCTGCGGCACGTCTATTATTGTTGCATTCTCTCTAAGGCGCCTCGACAAGAGGAAAGGCTATGGACTACAGGAAGCAAATATCAAAAAGAGCTAAGAACCATTTTTAACCTGCTAATCGCGTGTGATTATGACTGTCTGGTGGGAATCTTTGGATATGTTTTTAAAAGTAATGTGGGGAATAGCCATTCCCATGAGTACTATTTTTATTATTCAAACAATCATGACCTTTGTGGGCATGGGCGAACATGGGGATTTGTCCGGAGACGCCAATGTGGACGCCGACACCCAGATGCCCTTCCATTTTTTTACTTTTCGTAATTTGGTCAATTTCTTCCTTGGTTTTTCATGGACAGGCATATCGTTTTACACGGCGATTGAAAGCAAGGCTTGGCTTACTTTATTGGGCGTGTTTGTCGGCTTGGTGTTGGTGTCTGTGGTGATGCTGCTGTTATACGGCCTTAGTCGGGCTGTGCAGAGCGGTAATATTGACATCAATAATGCAGTCGGACGCACGGCAACCGTATATTTTCCGATTCCCCCTGCACGAGGGGGAACCGGAAAAATACAGATGAGCATACAGCAAGCTGTGCGCGAGTACGATGCTATTGCCGATACGGAGCAAGCCTTAGCCACCGGCCGCATGGTTCGGGTGGTCAGCGTTGTTGACTCCGGTATTTTATTAGTTGAACCTATTTAAATGATATATTATGACACCCGTAGCGCTTTATGTAGTATTTGCAGTAGTCGTTTTTGTGGCTTTTGCCTCCGTACTGTCTCGGTACAAACGTTGTCCGTCCGACCGTATTTTGGTGGTGTACGGAAAAACCGGTAAAAATAAGGATGGCGGAGTAAATTCGGCCAGATGTATCCATGGAGGCGCGGCCTTTATCTGGCCGGTATTCCAAAGTTATGCCTTTCTGAACCTAACCCCCATTCCCATTGAATGTAACCTTACCAATGCCTTGAGCAAGCAAAACATCCGCGTGGATGTGCCTTGTCGCTTTACGGTGGGTATATCTACCGACCCCGACAACATGACCAATGCGGCCGAACGTCTGTTGGGACTGTCGTTAGACAATATTCAAGACTTAGCCAAAGATATTTTGTTTGGGCAGTTGCGTTTGGTGATTGCCACCATGGACATCGAGGAAATCAATGCCGACCGCGACAAATTCTTGATTAACGTCAGCCAAAACGTGGAATTGGAATTGCGTAAAATCGGATTAAAATTGATTAACGTGAATGTCACCGACATTCGGGACGAGTCGGGCTATATTGAGGCATTGGGTAAAGAAGCTGCCGCCAAGGCGATTAACGAAGCCAAGAAAAGTGTGGCTGAACAAAACCGGTTTGGAGAAATCGGTAAGGCCGAAGCCGACCGCGACAAAGACATACGTATAGCCGAAACCCAGCGCGATACCCGCGTGCGGACTGCCGACGCCAACGCCACCGCCGTTCAAGGCGAAAACGTCGCCAAGGTGTCCATTGCTAATTCCGATGCCGAGCGTCGGGAGCGGGAGGCCGAAGCCATGCGCCGGGCCACAGCCGCAGAAAAGGTCCAAAGCGCCAAGGCCCTCGAAGAAGCTTATGCGGCTGAACGTCAAGCAGAAGTCGTGCGTGCTGACCGTGACCGCGCCGAGCAGACCGCCAACATCATCGTTGCCGCCGAAATTGATAAACAGAAAGCCATCATAGACGCCGAAGCCGAAGCCGAAACCTACAGGCGTAAAGCCAAAGGAGAAGCCGACGCCATTTATGCCAAAATGGAGGCAGAAGCCCGAGGGATTAACGAAATCCTCACCAAGCAGGCGTCGGGTTTTGCCAAGATTGTAGAAGCGGCCAACCACAACGCCGAAAAGGCCGTATTGATGATGATTTCCGACAAATTACCGGAACTTGTTAAAACACAGGTAGAAGCTATCAAGAACATTAAGATAGACAAGATTACCGTTTGGGATGGACAGGGCCAAAACTCCAACGGAAAAACGGCCACCGCCAATTTCCTTTCGGGATTGATGCAGGCCGTTCCTCCGCTCAACGACCTTTTTAACCAAGCCGGCATGCAACTTCCCAAGTATTTGGGAGATGTAAAAACAGAAGAAAAAGAAGCAGAACCGGCTGCAGAACCGGAAACCAATGAGTAAATAGGGATGACCCAAATACGCCGGTTACGGCGTGGGAGGTTTGTTTGTGCGCAGGGTATGTGGTAGTACCTCAGATACAGATAACGGTTTAACCCACGCTTTTATAATGCACATACCGGCAAATCGATGAATACAAAAATACATATTGGCACACTGATAAAAAAGAAGTTAGAGGAAGAGGGACGTTCTTTTACATGGCTTGCAAGGAAGTTGTATCGCCACCGTACCGCCGTAAACAAAATGTTTCAAAACCCGGACATGAATACCGGCCAACTGGTACGTATTTCGTTGATTTTGAAGTATAATTTCTTTAGGCATTACGCCAATGATATTGACAGCGAACTTAATGCGTGAAAATTTTTCTACAAAGTGTAGAAAAATTTTCATAGGATTCTGTGATTCATACCGATTATTGTTCATACCTTTGCCCCCGTGTTCGGGCCCCGCGAGCCCTAACCCAAAAACAAATAAAAGCCCTCCTTGCAGGCTATAAACGCATCGACTGAAGTGAAAAGAATGTATAACCTAAAAACAAGAAAGGCGTAGCAAAGATACAACAAAAACGAAAACTTAGGGCGGTTTGTCCCTTTTCTTCCAAAACAAACCAAAATAATAATCAAACGAATAATTTAACTATTTAATTTTTTAAACATTATGAAAAAGAAAATATTACTCTCAACAACATTTTTTGCTGTTGTTGCTCTTGCCGTA
>WRBG01000115.1 GCA_009784635.1 Bacteroidales bacterium
CTATCACTTTTGGTTTTTTCGTTACCCAGACAGGCGACAAAACACGCCAAGTAATGGGGGATCTCTTTAATTCGGTTTTTGATGTGATCATGAAAATGACCATGTTCATTATAAAATTCACTCCATTTGGCGTATTTTCACTTGTAGCCAATGTAGTAGCTCAGCAAGCAGGAGATACCGGGGCATTGATGAAAGTGTTGGGAGGGTTAGGCATTTATACCGGCACCGTTTGGGGCGGGTGCGTGATTCACGGCCTGATCATCTTACCGGGCCTTGTCTATTTATTGAGCGGTAGAAATGGCTTCAAACTAATCAAAAAGATGTCGACTCCTTTGCTGACCGCCTTCTCTACTTCTTCATCCGCGGCTGCTCTCCCCTTTGCCTTGCGGGACATACAGGAAAAGGTAGGCGTGTCTAACAAAATTGCCTCCTTTGTCCATCCATTGGGAACTGCGATCAATATGAACGGTACTGCGCTCTATGAATGCGTCTCGGCCATTTTTATTGCCCAAGCCTATGGGATAGAACTAAGCATTGCACAGCAAATCATGGTAGTACTCACCGCCATATTGGCAGCAATAGGAGCGGCCAGTATCCCCATGGCCGGCTTGGTCATGCTGGCGGTAGTGTTGGGCGCTGTAGGGCTTCCGTTGGAAGGAATTGGCTTGGTGATTGCTGTGCAACAATTATGCGATATGGTGCGAACGCCCGTCAACGTATTTGGCGACGCTTGTGCATCGGTGATAGTGGCGCATGCAGAGGGCGAAAAACTGTATATTTAAAACTTGTTTACCACGTTCATATTTTGAATCATACGCTCCAAAGTATGAACAAACAGGGTGATTTCTTTTTGAGACAGGCCGTCGCAGATTTGGTTGACGGCCTGTAATGCAACCGCTACAACCTTATCCTTCATTTCCTTGGCTAACGGGGTCAGTACAATGTTCTTGCTCCTGCGGTCGGCCCCTACGGCGGTACGAACCACCCATCCCCGTTTCTCCAAACCGTCTATCAGTTTGGTAACGCTGTTTTTGTCTTTTTGGATGTAGTCTGCAATCTGTTGTTGGTTAAGCACTCCCTCGTCCCACAAGGTATCCATAACCAAAAATTGTTCGGGGGTAAGGTCAAATCCGTTTGCAAGAAACGACCTGTAAAGAAACTGCTTAAAGAGACAGTGGCCTTGGTTGAGGTATACGCCGACTTGTTTATCGAGTATCATGGACTATTTGATTTTCCCTATAATCAGTACCGGATTGCTGTCGTCGTCAATTTTGGCGGCGACTTCTTCGAGGGCTTTGCGCTGGACGGCAGAAAGCTGATTCCCTTTGAGCGCTTGGTCAATAAATTCCACCATATCAAGGGCCTCCACGGCATAATAGCCCCATATACCCGAAACTCTGGGGATGGGAGCTATCGCAATCTCCCTGCTGCGCTGCTCCCGTGGCTTTAAATAGTTATCTATATCAATAGTGACAGCAATCGGGTCTATGGTGATTGACTTGATGGTTTTAAGTGTTGCTTTCCTGTCTAAGAAGAGATAAGCAAGCGTTTGGCTAAGCACAAAGACCCTGTCATCGCCCAAGGTGATTTTTGTATCACTTTTACTGATGATTAAACTCCCATTCCCCGGGAATGAAAAGCCTATAGTGATACCCCCTTGCTGCAAATCGGTCATCTGATTTTTAAACTGAATGATATATTGCGGAACCATGTGGCTTCCCTCAAGGCGATACAGGGTGTCGGAATACGGTAAGTAGAGAAAGGAAATATGGTCGCCTTGTCTGAGGAATATTTGGTTGCGATGGTCCACGATAAAACCGTGGCTTCCCGCAAAAGTGGTGGTGCTGCTGTCGGCAGGATTATATTTGTACGCTAATACCAAAGAGTCCGGCGCTCTTTGTGTAGACGAACTTAAACTTAATGATGTTCCACTTGTATTCATATTCATGCGCGCCGATGCCGACGATACATTGCCATAAATATTTCCTTCGGCATCGATGGCCCGTATAGAAGACGAGGGGAGGCCGGAATTGGGAAATGCTAAAAACTTTCCGCTATTTAGGTCTATACTAAACACAGATGCATCCCTTCTGGCATCGTTATAGTATAGTATTCCTCGCGTTTCATCTATCAGCATAGTCATGATTGAAATAAATTCATTAGGCCCGTTGCCCCTGTACGCCAAAGTTCTGATATAATTCCCCTGTCGGTCAAACTGGAGCAGTTTTTCATTCGTCTTGACTATGATGTAGTGACCGGTGATGGTAAAAGAGGTTCCCGAAGCAGTAGTAAGCAGCAGGTCGTCCCTTGTTTCCAAAGGAACAATGCTGATGTTGTCGAGCAGGTCGGAGATTTTGAGGTCCACGGAACCTGTTGGATTATCAATGTCAACAACCGGAATGTCGGTTTGTTTGGCTTGGCAGGACGCCAACAAAAGAAGGGCAAATAAGCCCACGGTGAAACGTATCGTATTCATTTGTGCAAAATTTAGTATTCATCCCAGCTTTTGATTTGTATGTCGTTTATGGAAAGCCGGCCAAAGGCGCGGATAAAGGCGCCGGCTAAACGGGCGTTGGTCAGCAGGGGAATGTTGTGGTCTATGGCCGAGCGGCGAATCTTGTATCCGTTGGTGAGTTCCCGTTTGGTATGGTCTTTGGGGATATTGATTACCAAATCCACTTCGTGGTTGGCAATCAGTTTGATAATATCCTTATATTTGGGCGTTGTTTCGTCCGGCCAGCTTACAATGGTTGCTTCTACCTGATGATGGGCAAGGAATTTTTGGGTACCCTCTGTGGCGTACAGTTTGTATCCTTGAGCTTGAAGCATTTGACATGCCTCCAATAATTCCACCTTTCCTTTGGAATCTCCCGAAGAAACCAAAATTCCTTTTTGGGGAATGTGATAACCCACAGAAAACATGGCGTTGATTATGGCTTCGTCAAAGTCTGAGCCCAAACAGCCCACTTCTCCGGTCGAGGACATATCCACCCCCAAAATGGGGTCTGCCTTGTGGAGGCGGGCAAAGGAGAACTGCGAGGCTTTCACGCCCACATAATCCAAATCAAAGGTTGATGAATCGGGCTTCTCTACCGGAACGTCGAGCATGATTTTAGTCGCCGTTTCAATAAAGTTTCTCTTTAACACTTTTGAAACAAACGGACAACTTCTCGATGCGCGCAAGTTGCACTCGATAACCTTGATATCGTTGTTTTTGGCTAAGAATTGAATGTTAAAAGGGCCGCTGATATTAAGTTCTTTGGCAATTTTTTTACTGATTTTCTTGATTCTTCGCGCCGTTTCCATATAAATTTTTTGGGCGGGAAAAACCAATGTGGCGTCTCCGGAGTGTACTCCGGCAAACTCCACGTGTTCAGAAATGGCATATTCGATAATGTCTCCGTTTTTGGCTACGGCGTCAAATTCTATTTCTTTGGCGTTTTGCAAAAATTCTGAAACCACTACCGGATGTTCCCGAGATATTTTGGCCGCTACCTCCAAAAAGGTGCGCATTTGGTCCTTGTCAAAACACACGTTCATGGCGGCTCCCGACAATACATAGGAGGGCCGAATCAATATTGGAAAGCCCACTTCTTGGGTAAATTTCTCGATTTCTTCGTAATTGGTCAGTTCTTTCCAGCGGGGCTGGTCAATGCCAAGCAGGTCGAGCATGGCAGAAAACTTATGGCGGTTTTCGGCCCTGTCTATAGAAACCGGAGAGGTTCCCAAAACCGGAATGTTTTGGCGGTATAACTTCATCGCCAAATTATTGGGGATTTGTCCGCCCACCGAAACAATCACACCCTTGGGCGTCTCAAGGTCAATGACATCCAGCACTCTTTCAAAGCTCAATTCGTCAAAATAGAGGCGGTCGCATACATCGTAGTCCGTAGATACGGTTTCCGGATTATAGTTAATCATGATGGATTTATAACCCAACTTCCGGGCCGTCTGCACCGCGTTTACCGAACACCAGTCAAATTCTACCGATGAACCAATGCGGTATGCGCCCGAACCAAGAACCACCACCGTCTTCTCATTTTTGTAATCGTAGCTGATGGCATAACCTTCTGCTCCGTAGGTCATATACAGATAATTGGTCAGTTCGGGATGCTCCGATGCAATGGTGTTAATACGGCGTATGGCCGGCACAATTCCGGAGTTTTTGCGCATACTTCTAACCTTGAGCGACTCTTTTTCTAAGTTTCCGGCAGGATTTTCTACATAGCGGGCAATCTGAAAATCAGAGAATCCCAACTGTTTGGCCTTTTTTAAGACCTCTACGGGCAATTCTTCTATCTTCTTATATTGAGATAGAATTTTGGTATAATCTACAATATTTTTGAGTTTTTCCAAGAACCATTTATCTATCTTGGTTAAGTCGTAAATCTTATCGATGCTGTATCCGCTTTCCAAAGCTTTGGCAATGGCAAAAATGCGCAGGTCGGTGGGATTGGCCAATTCTTTGTCAAGGTCTTCAAATGCTATCTCCCTGTTGCCCACAAAGCCGTGCATACCCTGCCCAATCATACGAAGTCCTTTTTGAATAATCTCCTCAAAGGATTTTCCGATAGACATGATTTCCCCCACCGACTTCATGGATGAACCGATTTGGCGGCTGACTCCTCTAAACTTGGTCAAGTCCCAGCGAGGAATTTTCACAATCATATAATCAACGGAAGGCGCTGTATAGGCGGAGTTGGGCGTTCCCATCTCTCCAATCTGGTCAAGCGAATAGCCCAGCGCCAATTTAGCGGCCACAAAAGCTAAGGGGTAGCCGGAAGCCTTGGATGCCAACGCAGATGAACGACTCAAACGGGCGTTGATTTCAATAATCCGGTAGTCGTTGGTATGGGCGTTAAATGCGTATTGAATATTGCACTCCCCCACGATGCCAATATGGCGAACCACCTTTTTTGCCACCTCTTGCAACAAGTCGATTTGTTCCTGTGAAAGGGAGATGATGGGCGCTACCACAATGCTCTCTCCGGTGTGTATGCCAAGCGGGTCAAAATTTTCCATGGGGACCACGGTAAAACAGTGGTCGTTTTTATCGCGAATAACCTCAAATTCAATTTCTTTCCAACCTTTTAACGATTCCTCCACCAAGATTTGCTTAGAGTGCGCCAAAGCGCTTTCGCAAAGCGTGGCAAACTGTTCTTCGTTTTCGCAAATGCCGGAGCCTAAGCCGCCAAGGGCATAAGCCGAGCGCACCATTACCGGAAATCCAATACGATTGGCCACTACTAATGCGTCTTGGTAGTTTTCCACAGCTTGGGAAACTGGCGTTTTGGCCTCTATCTCGTTCAGTTTCTTTACAAACAAGTCCCTGTCTTCGGTAATCATAATGGCTTCTACCGAAGTTCCCAGCACTTTTACTCCGTATTTTTCAAGGACTCCGGATACATACAATTCAGTGCCGCAATTCAAAGCCGTTTGTCCGCCAAAAGCCAAAAGAATACCATCGGGTTTTTCTTTTTTGATGACTTCTTCCACAAAAAAAGGAGTGATGGGCAAAAAATAGACTTTGTCTGCCACTCCCTCCGAGGTTTGGATGGTGGCAATGTTGGGGTTGATGAGAATGGTATTGATGCCCTCCTCCCGCAAGGCTTTAAGCGCCTGCGAGCCGGAATAATCAAATTCGCCTGCTTGTCCGATTTTGAGGGCTCCGGACCCAAGCAGCAATACTTTTTTTACAGGATATTCCATATACGGGGTTAAAAATAGGTTTTAAAAGCGTTGTCGTCCCATGCCCATCCATGAATTTGGTAGATGCGTTTGATGATGGCTTCTTGACTGGGTTCGTTGTAGCGAAAGGCTCCGTGGCGCAGCATCACATTGTCTTCATCCGGATGGTATACATGCATCGCGTAGCCAAAGCCTCCGGGAAAGACCCCCAGATGGGGGTATTTATTTATGTAGGGATGCTTGAGAAAATGCGCCCACCTTACTTGATTTTCATCGTCAGTAATGTCTACATTGGCATAAAATCCATAGAGGTTGTACATTTGGGTAATGAGGAATGCGATTCCATCATTTAAGCTGTAGAGTACCCCGTCTTCCTGCGCCAACCGGCCAAAGTTTTTTCCACCTATTTCACGGAGTACCAATCGTTTAAATTCTTCCGGGTCGGAAGGCACAGAAATCACCGAAATCCAATGGCCATAGGGTTCTTGATTACGGAAACCGGTGGTATAACCTGTTTGCGTGTCGTTTGCCAGTACAACCAATATGGTATTATTCAAGTTGATGCCGGGTATATATTGTTGGGCAACTTCAAAGGGGTTATGCGCCCTCCTCCCGCCAAAGCTGTTGGTGTCGTCAAAAGCAATGGCCCCTGCCGGATAGCTTGGGAAATAACACCTAAA
>WRBG01000116.1 GCA_009784635.1 Bacteroidales bacterium
CAATTTTTAACTAACTTTGCCCAAAATCAAACCAAAAAACTACACACCTATCGGTAAACTTTTATTTGACGACGTACAAGTCCCATGAGGATCAGTCGTTATTACATTATTGTTGTTAGCAATATAGTTCCAACCCTTTGCGTGGTCAACATTAGTAAAGCCGTCAGTACCGTTGCCTAAATCCGGATGTCCCCAATCGACACCCGAATCAAGAATTGCTACAATTACACTTGGGCTACCCATAGTAAAGTCCCAAGCAGAGAACATATTAATTCTCTCCAAATATCACTGTTCATGTCTGCGGGAATCATTAGGGACAGCGCAATATTCTACGACGGTATTATAATCAACAGTATCATATTTATCTGTCTTTTCAAGCGTAGAAACATAGTCCTCAACATCAATACCTTCCGGAACAGAAAGTGTTAAAAATCCTAATAAATCGGAAAAAAGCACTTTTACATCTGCTCCAATTTCGTCTTTTTCAGACTTTGGCTTAACGATTACCGTAGTTTGGTCAACAACATGACGTTTCCCATTTTCCACAACAAAAATGGAATCAAGTTCTCTTTCTAAATGTACAATATTTTTCATAATTAGTCTTTTTAAGTGTGTAGAAATCCTAACGTAGATCTTCAATAATACGGATATCTGCATTAACATGAACAGGTTTACTGGGAAGTTTGGGGTACATTCCCCAATAATAAAACATCATACTTGCTGTGAATGCAAAGTCCGGACGCTCTACAGTCATATTCAACTCCAATTTCTTGCGCTTAGAAACAATCTTTTGTTCAACAATGACATACTTAGTAGTTCTATATATCATATGGTGACGGCCAACAATAAGCGTGTATTGATTAAAATCTATCTCAGGCAGTTCAATAGAGGAATCCGAAATATGCTTTTCAAATTCCTCTTTACTGTTAATCAGAATACATTTACTACTCTCATGACCCACTTTATTGTCGCCAAAAAAATGTTCATGGATTGGATTGATAAATCCCGAAAAATGTGTCTGAAAGAAATCATTCACATTTTCTGATATTGCCGGCTCAACTATTTCATGAAAAGTATCCATTTTTTGACATGAAATGAGTCCGGCAAGTGTCAGCAACATGGCTGTGTGTGTAAAAAATCTAATTTTCATTTTTATCTTTTATGTTATTAATAATTTTATAAATTACTGCTCCCGCCTTTTTTCCGGGAGCCTGTGTTTAATGCCATCTCTTGGCGTATGCTGGTTTCGGTTCATATTTTTATAGTTCTACTATAGTAGATGCAAAAAAGACAAAAACGTTGCGCCAAAGGTAAAAATTTTTTCATTATTGTCAAGTTTTTCGACAAAGACAAGTTCAAATCAAAAAAACAATCGGATTTTTTTGAAATATTTGGTGATATCATAAAATTTATTTACCTTCGTGGGCGTATACATAAAAACATTAATTATCATGAAGAAACTAGTCGAAAATCGCTTAAATTAAACGAATCATGAAACATCTACTCATCAGCATAGCTTTCTGTTGTAATGTAATTCTTTTGTATGCCCAAACTATTCAAGGAACAGTTTATGACTCCAAAACAGGAGAGGCATTGCCTGGTGTCGTTATCTTTTTAGATGGCACTTCTGTTGTGACTACTTCTGATAACAATGGTAAATTTATACTTGTTGCAAAAAATAGAATAAATGCCAATCTTGTATTTCGCCACTTGTCATACGAATCTTTAGTCATTGAAAACCCTTTCGAACATCGTGGAGAAGCATTTGTTCTAAAAGAGAAAACGAATTTAATTAATGAGGCTGTGGTAGTAGCCTATTATGACCCTCTTTCTCGTGCAGAAAAAATGAGAATATTTAAAGAAATCTTTTTGGGTGAAAGTGTTGCAGCAAAATCCTGCATTATTCTCAACGAAGATGATATTATGTTACGCTATGATGATCGAATGAAAATACTTCACGCTGACGCTCGCAATCCTCTTGTTGTTGAAAATCGGTATTTAGGATATCGTATCACAATTGACATAAAATATTTTCAAGTCGAGATTACTTATTCTAATGCTGTTCCACCGAGCAGTAGCGCTGTTGGAAGTAGTATAACTAGTGTTTTGTCTAATAATTCCGTTGCTACCCCGTCGTCTTTTTCGTACAAAATTAGCTCTTTTTTTGAAGACCTAAGCCCCAACAGTATTTTATTCGAAAATCGGAGAAATCAAATATATGAACGGTCAAGAGAATATTTTTGGTTAAGTTTTGTAAGGGATTCTTTAGTAAATGAACGGTCAATTGGATATTTTCGAGGGAGTTTTATACGTAGTTCGCTAATGGAGTCCGGATTCAAAGTCTATAATAAATCTAAGGAAATTATTTATCCGGAAGATTATTTTATTGTCATTGACGACCCAATACAGCAAGCAAAGGTAGTATTGATTAAGCCCGATACAGATATAGATCGCAGGCAAAATATAGCATCAGAACGAAATATATACGGCGTGATGGGCATTCGAGCCCAAAACAGAATTGATTCCGAAGTCATCTTTTTGACCAATCGATTTTTTGTTGATCATGCTGGTAATATATCCACCAATGATCTTGTCTACATGGGAGATATGTCACATCAGCGGGTTGGTGTAATGTTACCGCGAGATTTTATCTATAACCCATTCAATGGTTCCACGGCGCCATAGGTAGTCTATCGAACGAATAAATGAATAACTTGCCTCCCCGTTTTTGGCGTTTAGAAAAGTTTATTACCTTTGCACAATAAATAGTAGAAAAAGTGAAGGCACAAAGCATACAACAATGGTGGTGGCGCAGCAGGGATTCTGTTGTGGGCGCGGCCTTGTTTATGTAGCCTTTATGGAGTAAGATACTCCGGTAATCATAAAACCATCACCCGATGTTCACACCAGAGCGTCGGGTTCTTTATTAACCATAAAACACTAACCACATGAAAACAAAACGATTTTTTTTACCCGAAAGCGAAATCCCTGCCGCATGGTACAACATTGTGGCAGACATGAAAAACAAGCCGTTGCCCATGCTCCATCCGGGCACCAAACAGGCCTTACATCCGGAAGACCTGTACCCCATTTTTGCGCAGGAGCTGTGCCATCAGGAGTTAAATCAGACCGACCGGTTTATTGAAATTCCGGAGGAAGTGCGCGAACTCTACAAAAACTATCGCTCCACGCCTTTGGTTCGCGCCTACGGTTTGGAGAAGGCTTTGGATACGCCTGCGCATATCTACTTTAAAAACGAGAGCGTAAGCCCTGTGGGTTCGCACAAACTCAATTCTGCTTTGGCGCAAGCCTATTACTGCAAAAAAGAGGGTATTACCAATATTACCACCGAAACGGGAGCCGGACAGTGGGGCGCAGCCCTTTCTTACGCCGCAAAAGCCTTTGGCTTGGAACTGGCGGTCTATATGGTAAAGGTGAGCTACGAACAAAAGCCCTATCGCCGCTCTATCATGCAAACATTTGGCGCATTGGTCATCCCATCGCCCTCTATGTCTACCAAAGCGGGTCGAAAAATCTTGACCGACCATCCCAACTATCAGGGCAGTTTGGGTACGGCCATTTCTGAAGCGATAGAGCTTGCCATGCAAACACCTAACTGCAAATACACTTTGGGCAGCGTACTCAACCACGTGATGCTGCACCAAACGGTGATTGGCTTGGAGGCCGAAAAACAAATGGCCATGGCAGGCGAATACCCCGACGTGGTGGTGGCCTGTTTTGGCGGAGGTTCTAATTTTAGCGGCATTTCGTTTCCCTTTCTGCGCCATAAGTTGTCCGGAGAAAAGAACACGCGCTTTGTGGCGGCAGAGCCTGCTTCCTGTCCCAAACTTACACGCGGCGTTTTTGGGTACGACTTTGGAGACGAGGCGGGCTACACCCCGTTGTTGCCCATGTTCACTTTGGGACACAACTTTTCTCCCGCCCATATTCATGCCGGAGGCCTACGCTACCATGGAGCAGGAACAATTGTTAGTCAGCTGTTTAAAGATAATTTGATGGAAGCGGTAGGCATTAAGCAGCTCGATTCGTTTCGGGCGGGCATTTTGTTCTCGCAAACAGAAGGCATTATTCCCGCTCCCGAATCCTGTCATGCCATTGCCGCCACCATTCAAGAGGCGCTAAAAGCCAAGGAGGAGGGGACGCGAAAGACCATTTTGTTCAACCTGTCGGGACACGGTTTGATTGACATGACGGCGTTTGATGCCTATCTGTCCGGCGACTTATACAATTATGAACTTAGCGATGAGGTGATTAAAGAAAATGTGCGCCAATTGGAGTTAAAATAGCTACCTTTGTCCAAATAAATATAAAACCGGATGATTACTCTTGACCAGATAAAAGAGCTCCAGCAGCGCGAGTCCGCGTTGAGGAGGTGCCTTTGACATCGAAGGCAAAGTTATAGAGATAGAAGCGGCTACAACGCGCGCGCAGGCGCCCGACTTTTGGAACGACCCCAAAGCGACTGAGGCTTTTATGAAGCAAACCTCAAGCATAAGGTATTGGGTAGAGGCTTACCGGAATATTTTGGGGGCTTTGGACGATTTGGAGGTACTCCATGAGTTTTCTAAAGAGGACGAGGGTTTGGATTTTGATATGGAGCGTCAGTACCAAAAAGCGTTGCAATTGATAGAGGATTTGGAGATGCGCAATATGTTGGGCGGAGAGGCCGACAAGTTGGGCGCCCTCCTCAAAATCAATTCGGGGGCAGGAGGCACCGAGAGCAACGATTGGTCGCAGATGCTGATGCGGATGTACATCCGCTGGGGGGAGCGCAACGGATACAAGGTGCATACCCACGAAATTACAGACGGCGACGAGGCGGGCATCAAATCCTGTACCCTTGAATTTGAGGGCGATTATGCCTACGGTTTTCTCAAGGCAGAAAATGGGGTACACCGGTTGGTGCGCATCTCTCCGTTTAACGCTCAAGGAAAGCGCCAAACCACCTTTTCGTCGGTGTTTGTGTATCCGGCGGTAGACGAATCCATTCAGATAGAGATTAATCCTGCCGATTTGGAATGGGATACTTTTCGTTCCGGCGGGGCGGGCGGCCAAAACGTAAATAAGGTGGAAACCGGCGTGCGGGTGCGGCATGTTCCCACCGGCATTATGGTGGAGAATACAGAAACCCGGTCGCAGTTAGACAATCGCCAAAATGCCCTGCGCATTTTAAAATCCCACCTCTACGAAATCGAACTCCAAAAAAAGCGGGAAAAACAGGCCGAATTGGAGGGCGCCAAAAAGAAAATCGAATGGGGCTCCCAAATCCGCAGTTATGTGCTGCATCCCTATAAAATGGTTAAAGACCTCCGGACAGACTACGAAACTTCCGATACCCAAGCCGTACTCGACGGAGACCTGAATGTGTTTATGAAAAGGTTTCTAATGGGGAACTTCCATGTGTAACACCACCGGACAATGGTCGGAATGTACCACTTGGTCTAAAATATCGGCGCCTTGGAGTCGGGGGCAAAGGTTGTCCGACACCAAGAAATAATCAATTCTCCAGCCCACGTTCCTGTGCCGCGAACCGGCGCGGTAGCTCCACCAACTGTAGCGGTTGGGCCGGTCGCAAAAATGACGGAAGCTGTCGGTAAAGCCTAAGGCGACAAAACGGTCGAACCATTCCCGCTCTTCGGGCAAAAAGCCGGACACACCGGTGTGTTTTTCGGGGTTGTTAATATCTATGGGCTTGTGGCAGATATTAAAGTCGCCGGTAAGGATGAGCTTGGGCCTGTCCTGCCTCAGTCGGCATATATAATCGGCAAAAGCCTCTAAGTATTCCATTTTAAAAGCTTGACGAACATCGCCCATAGTTCCCGAAGGAAAGTAGGAGCAAATCAGCGTGGTGTCTCCCATATCGGCCCGAATCAACCGGCCTTCGGCGTCAAATTTTTCTATCCCAATGCCAAAGTCCACCCGGTCAAAAGGAATCCGGCTCACAATGCCGACTCCGCTGTAGCCTTTGCGTTGGGCAGAATGCCAATAAGATTGATAGCCAAGTTGTTCAAATGATTTGCAGTCAATTTGTTCAGGCTGGGCTTTGGTTTCTTGAATACAAAAAATATCGGGTAGGGTGGCGGCAAACCAATCGCCCAAGCCTTTGGAGCAGGCCGACCGGATGCCGTTCAAGTTATAGGAGATGAGGGTCATGCTAAATACAAAGTGCTTTAAGGTGTCAGTTCTTGGATTTGTTGTTTGGATAAGCCCGTGTACTTGCAAATATCCTCCACAGACACGCCGTCTTTTAACAGGTTCCGGGCAATGTCTGTTTTCCCTTTCTCCAATCCGATGGCTTCGCCTTTTTCTAATCCGATGGCCTCGCCTTTTGCC
>WRBG01000117.1 GCA_009784635.1 Bacteroidales bacterium
ATTCACAATTAGCCCTACACAAGGGATGTGCGGTTCAGAGAATGATTTTATTTTTGAATTGGATTTACTCGAACTAAAAGAAGCATATGCCCAAAACAGGCTCAGCGGCAAATTGAAAGAATTGGTGGCCACCCTAAAGGCAGACGACAATAATGTGTATGTGATAGCGGAGTTTAAGTAGTCGCCATGGACTGCGCTCCACAGCGCTGCGCCCACAATGACCGCCTAAAACCTCAGCGACAGGCTCAAGCTGAAGTTGATTTCGGCTTGGGGAAAGAGTCCCGTTTCCATGTAATCGGGGCTGCCGTCGGCAAAGGCGGCGCGGTAGACCCAAGCGTTGTCTATATATTTACGGTTGAACAGATTATCTACAAAGAATGAAAGGGTCGCCTGAGATATTCCATTGAATCCAAAATCTTGGGAACAGCGAAATCCGCCCACCCAATAAGCGGGTAAGGCGCGGGCGGCGCTGCCGGTATTGTCGTAAAATTGCTTGCCTACATATTTGGTTCTAATCGAAATAGCCCCATCTTTCCATGGATTGACTTTGACCCGCGCCATGCCTGTACAGGAGGGAGAATAGGCTAACGACACGTTTCTGTAATGTTCCTGTTTTTGGGGAAGGGGATTCCAGTCGGACGGGTTATCGTAATAATCCACCCAAGCCGTATAGCTTTGAATCCGGTTCTGGCTCAAGCAAATATTGCCGTCAAGCCGTAAAAAGTGCAGGGCTTGCCAAGCCGCCGCCAGCTCCATACCCGCTCGGTAGCTCGACGCCACGTTTTCCTTGAGTACATAGCCCTTTTCGCTCAGTTTTCCGGTAGGCACCAATTGGTCTTTGTAGTCCATATAATACAAGGTCAAGTCAATTTGGGCAGTAGGACGATGATAGCGATAGGCAAATCCCCAATCGTACATGCGTTCCGGAAGGAGGTCGTTGGGACGCCCCGCTTTGATGGCCTCTTTGTAATCGCTCCGAGACGGCTCCTTGCTCCCCACAGCAAATCCAAAACAAAGTTGATGGTCTTGCAAAAAACTCCAGTTGAGCCCTGCTTTGGGATGAATAAATCCGTAATCAACACGATGGTCAAGCGCTACCAAGTCTCTGTCGGGCCCTTGAAGGCGATAGTCAATATACCGGTACTGCAAATCGGCAAAGACGGCAAGTCCTATGTCAAAAGCATATTCGGAACGAAAAAACAGACTGACATCACGCTTTTGGGAATCGTTGCGGTACCATTCGTAATGTTTGGGTATATGCTGATTATACATGGCCCAAACCACATTGCCAAAATGGTCGCCCTTGTAGACTGCGCCGGTGAATCCGCCCAGCAGACGCCATGGGGCCTTACGGTAGTCAAGGGTCGAGGAGAGTACATAGTAGTCGTTGCCCATCTGCGCCCGCTGAATAATGTCGCTGCGCCTTATTAAAGCTCCGTTCACTTCTTGGTCGGGCAGACCATAGGCCGAAAACCTGCGATTTTGTCTGTAATTTTCGTAATAACCGTCTCCCCGCGTGTAATTCAAGGTGGTACTCCAGTTCAAACCGGCTACGGGAGCATAAAGCCAAGTGGCTTGCAGGTGGTTTTGCGTGTAGTTATCTGTCTCATTATCATAATAATGAACATTCCCTCCGGCGTCATAATATGCGCCCGAAAGATTGGCTCGGCGGTCTATGGCCATCGCCTCCGGAGAAATACCCTCCCAAGTTATACCCGTAACGTGGTCGCCCCAAATCCAATTAACTCTAAATGCGTGTTTTCCGGCCGAATACGCTGCTCTGGCAAACAGAGAGTGCATCTGCCCATAGCCGTTACGGATATAGCCTTGGGTTTGGTTATGGGCATAGCGCAGGTCTAAAGAAAAGCCGCGGCGTATTCCCGTTCCCGCTCCTATGGCGGTCATATAAGTCTGATAAGAGCCTATGGTCATGTCCATCTGTCCGTAGGCATCCAAAGATGCGCCCAAAGTCTGCATATGCACCCCTCCACCAAAGGCGCCGGGGCCGGCCACCGAACTGCCTATACCGCGCTGTACCTGCACCCGCTCCAAAAAACCGGTCAAGGCAGGCAGGTTCACCCAAAAGACCGCTTGAGATTCGGAGTCGTTCAGAGGGATTCCGTTGAGGGTAACGCCAATCCGGGAAGCGTCGCTGCCGCGGATGCGCAAATAGGAGTTGCCCACTCCCGTCCCATTTTCCGAAATGCCCACCACGCCCGGCGTCAGCTCTATGGCAAAGGGGAGCAGCACCGTGGCCGGAACATTTTTTAAATCGTTTTTATTCAACTGCGTATGCGCCACCGGTGATTTGGCGCCAACGGTAATCGCCGACACGACCACGCTGTCTAAATTGCGGGCAGATTCGGTTAGGGGCGGCTGAATTTGGTTTTGTACTTGGCCTGCAAGCCAAAGCGGGGTAAATACTACCCCAAACATAAGGGTTTTTCTTTTCATCATAGCTTTTCCTCCGGCGGCATTATCCGCATCAGGTTGTAGGGGTATGTTCTCAGCTTGTTAGGGCACCCCCAAGTGAATATTAAAAAGTGTCAAATAACGGCATTACTTCTAATGCTGGCGGCAAAGGTAAGAAAAAATTACTTTGCCACCAAAGAAATCCGGTACATTTTAGCCCAATATTTTCCGGTGACATAAATGTGCTTATGCTCGGCATCGTAGGCAATCCCGTTGAGCACCTCCGTTCTGGGGGTTCGGAACTGACGGGCCAGCAATCCGCTAAGGTCAATAATACCGGTTACATTACCGGTGGCGGGGTCAATCCGCACAATCCTGTCGGTGGTATAGACATTGGCCCACACCTCCCCCTCTATATACTCCAACTCGTTCAACAAGTCCACCTCCCGATTGCCGTTCATAACCTTTACGGTATGCGATACGGCAAAAGTTTCGGGGTCTCTAAAATAAAGCGTGGACGAACCATCGCTCATGATTAGATGCACGCCGTCTGTAGTCAAGCCCCAACCCTCTCCTCTGTACGAGAAGGTTCCTATTTGTTGCAGGCTCTCGGCGTCATACACAAAACAGGTCTGTTCCTGCCAAGTAAGTTGGTAAATCCGGTCTTTGTATATACAAGCTCCTTCTCCAAAATACTGAGGTTTAAGCGTTACCTTTTGCAGAACCCTCCCTTGCCTAAAATCGACTTTTTGCAAACGGGAAGCGCCCCGCTGTCCCGTACTCTCATAGAGAAAGCCATTATGTATAAACAGACCTTGGGTATAGGCGGTTTCGTCGTGGGGCAAAACTTCTTCTACCTTAAAACCGTAGTGCTTTGGCCCGCTGTTTTGCGCACAGGCCAAAAAACATATCGAAATAAGCAGGGGCATCAGACCGATATGGACAAAAGGGCTACGCATTTTTGTTGTCTTGACGCTCTTTATACTCCTTAGCCGCCTTAACGAACGAAACAAATATCGGCTGCGGATTTTCGGGCGTGCTTTTTAGTTCGGGATGAAACTGTACGCCAATAAAAAAGGGATGATTAGAAAGCTCCACAATCTCCACCAAACCCGTATCGGGATTTTGGCCGCTGGCATACATTCCGGCCGCCTCCATCCGCGGCACATAATGATTATTCACCTCATAACGATGACGATGGCGCTCGCGAATCTCTGTCTTTCCGTAAATTTTATGAGCCAGCGACCCTTCCGAAATAAGGCAGGTATATCCGCCCAAGCGCATGGTGCCTCCCTTGGTGGCCAACCGCTTTTGGTCCTCCATCAAGTCAATAATCGGCTCGTCTACATTAGGTTCTATCTCTGTGGTATTGGCCTTTTTAATACCCATAACATTACGTGCATATTCAACAACCGCCATCTGCATACCCAAACAAATACCAAAAAAGGGAATCTGATGCTCCCGCGCATACCGGGCCGCTACGATTTTACCGCTGACCCCTCTTTCCCCAAATCCGGGCGCCACCAATACCCCGTGCATCTCTCCCAACTTTTCCGCCACATTTTGCTCATCTAATTGTTCACTATGCACATAGTGTATCCGCACCTTACATTCGTTGGCCGCTCCCGCATGAATAAAAGATTCCAAAATCGACTTATAAGCATCTTGAAGTTCCACATATTTTCCCACCAAGGCTACATCAACATCTACCTTGGGGTGAAACAACCGATTCAAAAAAGCCTTCCACTGCTTCAAATCGGGCGCGGGAGTCTCCTTGATGCCCATCTTGTCCAAGACAATCTCATCCATCTGCTCCCGCATCATATTCAGTGGAACTTCATAAATGCTTTTAGCGTCCAAAATTTCAATCACGGCGTTAGGCCTCACGTTGCAAAACAAGGCCACCTTACGCTTCATCTCTTGAGGAATGGGATACTCCGTGCGGCAGACAATCAAGTCGGGCTGCACCCCATTTTGTTGCAACATACGCACGCTGTGCTGGGTAGGCTTGGTCTTTAACTCTTTGGCCGCCTTTAGGTAAGGCACCAACGTCAGATGAATCACCAAACAGTTTTCCTCCGGCAGCTCCCACTGCAACTGACGCACAGCCTCCACAAAAGGCAAAGATTCTATATCGCCTACCGTACCCCCTATCTCCGTAATAATCACGTCATACTTTTGGGTCTTAGAAAGCAGGAGCATCCGGCGTTTGATTTCGTCCGTAATATGGGGAATCACCTGCACCGTCTTGCCCAAGTACACGCCTTCCCGCTCCCTTTCAATCACCGACTGATAAATCCTGCCGGTGGTAATATTATTGGCTTTGGTAGTATATACATTAAGAAAACGCTCGTAATGACCTAAATCAAGGTCGGTTTCGGCTCCGTCTTCGGTAACGTAACATTCTCCGTGTTCGTAGGGATTCAAGGTTCCCGGGTCCACATTGATGTAGGGGTCAAACTTCTGAATCGTAACGCTTAAATCTCTTGCTTGCAATAGTTTAGCCAAAGAAGCAGACATAATACCCTTTCCCAGAGAAGAGGTTACACCTCCCAAAACAAAGATAAATTTTGTATTCATAAATAACGATGGCGGGATTTTTCCCGACTCGCAAAGGTAGACTATTTCTCAAAAAAGTCCTAATTTTGTACATTCTATACATTGACTTATGCACACACAACCTGTCATCGAACACATTGCTATCTCATTCAATACCGTCAGCCAAGATGTTGACTTAAATAAACGACTCCGGCTCACTTCTTTCTTACAAAAAATGCAGGAAATCGCCGAAGCCCACGCCGACTTATACGGCTGCGGCTACCACCATCTGATAGAAAACAACATTGTATGGGTACTCTCCCGCATGAGGATAGAGATAAACCGGATGCCCGAATGGAACGAACCGGTGCGGCTCGACACTTGGCACAAACGTGTCGAACGGATTTTTGCCCTTCGCGATTTTATCCTTTACGACTCCAACGAGACCTCCATTGTAAAAGCCACCTCGGCATGGCTGCTCATGGACATACATTCCCGCCGCATGTTGCGGGTAGAACACGTACTGCCCCGCCTCTCCCAAGTCAATATACCGCGAGACGCCATCCGCGCCGTTCCCGAAAAACTCACAGCGCCGGAAGCACTAACCCTCCACCATACCCACACCGTACGCTTCTCTGACCTCGACCTCAACAACCACGTAAACAACGTCAAATATGTAGAATGGGCGCTCGATTGCCTCCCTTGGGAAACATGGACCCGCCAAACCGTCTCCCTGCTTCAAATCAACTTTAACCACGAAGCGCGCTACAACGATTCCGTCTCGCTGCACTACGCCGCGCCGGACGCACAAACCCATTACGTAGAAGGACAGCGCAACGGCCAAAACCTGTTTCAAGCCGCCATCCACAGCCCAAACCAACCATCGTAGTTTCAATGAACAAAGGCAACTTTAGAGGGGGGCTTTTGTTGTAGTTTCAAGTATTTTCCATATCTTTGCGCCATCAACATGTGCAATACTTAATACCGTACGAAGATGAAAAGAACTATCCTTCCCCTCCTAATGATTGCATTAGGTACTTTAGCCTTGGGCTGCAAAGACTTTGACTGCTGTGGGCCCAGCGTAATTTCTACAGACGCCTCTGCCCGTACCGTGGGCGGATTCATGGGCGCCTCGCAAGACCTTGTCGTGAACTGCCCCATGGCTTGGACGATTACCGACCTTCCCGAATGGCTTGCTGCCGTGCCGGACCGCGGCGACTTTGGCGGGCCGGTCAGCTTGAAAGCGACCCAAGGAAATCCTCCGGGCGCAGACCCCCGCTCGGCTACCATCACCTTTGTG
>WRBG01000118.1 GCA_009784635.1 Bacteroidales bacterium
ACCCCAACGAAAAAGGCAATATGCGTGACCATGCCACATTGGAACAACTTGTAGTGTTATCGAATATGGAAAGCATAAACGCTTTGCTCATTCGACAGGAACTGCCGCAACGCGAGAGACTTGTACAACTTAACAATGTTGCCATTACACAAATGCGCTCATTGCTCGAAAACAAAAAAATGAAATTATTAAAATAAGGTTTTTTCTGCACTCCGACCGAAGCATAGCGGGGCCTATGATACGGGAGGAGGGGGGAAAAGAAAGTAAGCCCCAATAATGTACAACGGTACGTTTGTCATCCAATCCTCTTTACGGTAGCCCGACAAAGAGGTGCGGATGGCCGTTGGGGGCTGAAACTTCTCGCAAAACAGTTTAAGACTTCGAGATTTGAGGCTTTCACTTGATTTTGCTTCGATAGGAATAACTTCATCATTCTTGGTCTGCACAATAAAATCAATTTCGTATTTGCTGTTGTTAAACGTACAATAATGGATTGACAGTCTTTCGTTTGATATAAATTGTTGAAAAACAAATTGCTCTGTAAGTGAACCCTTAAATTCGGTAAAGGCAACATCACCGGTAATAAGGGTTTTCGCATGTAGTTTCGACATGGCTCCAAGTAAACCGATATCGTTGTAATATAGCTTGAAATTAGATAATTCTTGATAAGCGACAAGCGGCAACGCGGGCTTTGAGACATTGAAAATCTTATGTAACAATCCGGAGTCAACAAGCCACTGAATCGCCAGTTCAAAATCCTTGGCCCGGGCGCCCTCTTTGAGCATACCATACATAAATTTTTTATTCTCCTTTGCTAATTGCGCAGGTATGCTGTTCCAAACCATCTTGATACGCGGCAAGATTTCTTTGGGAGCATGTTTTGAAAAATCATTTTCGTAAGATTTTAGAATTGCTCTTTGAATTTTGCGAACCTCGTCCCAATCTCTGTTTTGAGAAAAACTCAATACCGCCTCCGGCATTCCACCTACATAAAAATAGTATCGAAGATAGTTTATAAGTTTGGAATTAAAGGCATTCGTCAACTCCCAATCTTGTGCTTCTATCAATTCGACCAACGCCGTTTCTCCCATCGCCAATAAGAACTCAGTAAAATCGAGCGGATAAAGCATTTCAAATTCTACTTTTCCAACAGGAAACGATTCGCCGGGATGTATGTTTACACCCAGAAGTGAGCCGGCTGCAATTATTTGATATTGAGGCGCTTTTTCGTAAAAATATTTTAACGCGGTTATTCCCTGCGGAGCAGCTTGAATTTCGTCAAAAACAAGCAAAGTGTCTTCTGCCGTGATTTTTAATCCGGCAAAGGCATTCAACAATGTGATTATTCTATCCATGTTGAAATCGGTTTGGAAAATATCTATCGGGGCGTCTTTGTCTTCAAAATTAACGTATACCATTTGCCTATATTCGTTTTTTCCAAATTCTCGAATAAGCCACGTTTTTCCTACCTGCCTTGCTCCCAAAAATACGAGTGGCTTTCTATTTTTATTCAACTTCCACTCAATAAGATTTTTAATCTTTGTTCGATACATTTTTCTCCCTAAAAATACGTGCAAAAATACACTTTTCTCTCGAATATAAATATTTTATTCTACTTTTGCGACTCCGGAAAGTTAAATAATCATGAATATAAAACGCCATATACCTAACGCCATTACCTGCCTCAACCTCTTTTGCGGCTGCATGGCGGTAGTTTTTGCACTTAGGGGCTGGCTTGGATTTGCCGTTTACATGGTAATTGCCGCCGCAGTCTTTGATTTTTGCGACGGATGGGCGGCTCGTTTGCTAAAAGCCTATTCGCCATTGGGAAAAGAGCTTGACTCCTTAGCCGACCTCGTCAGTTTTGGTTTGGCGCCCGCCGCCATGATGCACTACGAATTTTGCCAAATACTAAGCCCAAAAATCAGCTTTGGATTAGATTCCATTCCTTGGGAGCTTTATTCTTTCTTTCCCTTTGTCTTTGTTGTGGCTGCGGCGCTCCGGTTGGCCAAATTTAATACGGATAGCCGGCAAAGCGAGCATTTTATAGGACTGCCCACACCGGCTTCCGCGCTGTTTATCAGTGCGCTGTTGGTTTATGCCACCCAAACGCCCAAGTGGATGCCCCTGCTCGACACGGTCTATACCATCCCCATACTTGTGGTGGCGGTGTCGTGGCTTATGCTGTTGAATCTGCCTATGTTTTCACTCAAAATAAAAGCGCTACAATGGAAAGGCAATCAAATCCGTTTCCTTTTTGCAGCGCTTTCTTTATTTTTTATAGTCTTGGCTTTTATCTGCAACCGGCCGTGGAGCTTGGCGGTCCTGCTGATTATCTCAAGCTACATCCTGTTGTCCCTGCTGCTTTGGGCTTGTGTTCCACCATCCTATCCGGCGCGTAATATATAAACAGACAAAAGTCATCGCCAAACAGGCGAGCGACATCCAAAGTCCCATACCTATGGAAAAGGCGATGGGCGCTATGGTAATGACAGCAATCTCTAAGGGAGCAATCGGCAGGTAGGCCATGGCGGCATCGTCCAAAGTCTTGCTTTGAAACTTTGGGTCTACAATGCGCAGGAGGGCAATGCCGGTGGCCATGGTGCCCGACCACCACCCGTAGCAGAATATTGTTTTTTCGCACCAGTAGTCTTTCAATATCTTGCGGCCAAAATAAAAGACGGTAAATATGACGAGCAAAATGCCGAATACAGCAATCAGTATCAAAGGAACGGCGTATTGGACGACCACGTCTAATTTTATGGACGCTACGCCAAAGGCAACCAGAAAATCGGTAAAGGTTCCTCCAAGGCGACTGGTTACAGTGGGACAGATGTATTGAGTTGCTTTTATGCCGTTCATCAGTTGTTTAATGAACAGACCGGCTACAAAGGCGCAGCTAAATACGGGCAGTTTTAAATCGGAATACAAACCCTCTACTCCTTTGCTCAGCATATATCCGCCCAAAGCGACCACAAAGACCAAGGCTAAATGGAAAGTAAAGGATTCTATGGAGATAGACGAAGTGGTGGCGGTGCCCATGGATTCCCGTTTGTTTTCCGGCAACAATCCCGTGCGCAATTCGGGGGGCAGGTCTTTAAAATCGGCAATGAATTTGGTGTAATTTTTGCGGGTAGCCCATTTGATTACGATTAATCCGCCCAAAACCGCCGAAACAAGTCCCACGGTGGCAATGGTCATCCCCAAAGTAGTGGCGTCGCTCCAGCCAAAATTCTCAAAACTGGAACCCACGGCGGCGGCCGTCCCGTGTCCGCCATAATATCCGGTAGCGAGTATGGTTCCAATGCCGGGATGCAGGTCGGGCCAAATTTGTCTCAGCACCAAGAGTCCGAATAACCCGCTCAATCCCCATTGCATCAAGAGGCCGTTTTGGGCATAGACCCAAAGTCCCCCTACCCTGTTTTTAATTTCCGAAAACGAGCTTTTGGCCATGCCCAAGGCCAAGGCTGCAAAAACCATGGCAATCAGGATGGCCGGATATACGCTGATGGCAGAAGACAGGGGAAGCCAGTTTAATCCGTTGGGGCCAAGGGCTAAACCTATGAAACCGGTCAGCAGGCAGGGCGGTATAAAGAGTTGTTGAATCCATTTGATTTTAGCCCTCATCAATTGACTGAGCAAGAGCAGGGCAGAAATGATGCCAAAATCGGTAAACAGTGTCCAAGCGGTAAAAGTTGTTCCAAACATAGGATATATTAAGCGTTAAAAGTGAATAGTTCTTCTTTGATTTGTTTGCGTTTGGCTTCTAATGAGGCGCTGACGAGACAAAAGTCCTCCTTTTTATCTAATGTCGCCTTTAGGCCAAAATAGAATTTAATTTTGGGTTCTGTTCCGGACGGACGCACCGTTACTAAGCCATTATCTTGGGTTACAAATTGCAGTACATTGGATTTAGGGAGTCGGATTTGGTAGCGCAGGTCGCTGATTAGGTCTATGGTTTCTGACGATTGATAGTCGTGAATCAGCACGACCGGCGCGCCGCCAAGGGTTTGGGGAGGAGCAGAGCGAAAATGCTGCATCACGGCGTCAATTTGCGCCAATCCCTCCTTGCCCTTTTTGGTGAATGACACCATATATTCTGCAAAAAACCCAAATTCCACATAGATATCAATCAGAATGTCAAACAGGCTCTTTCCCTGTTCCGCGGCCCATGCCGCTGCCTCCGCCGCTAAAGCGCAGGAAACCACCGCGTCTTTATCCCGTACAAAAGAGCCTACATTATAACCGTGGCTCTCCTCTCCCCCGCCGATAAAGGTCATGTTTTCTTCTACATTACGTTGTACCTCAGCTATATGTTTAAAACCCGTAAGTACGTTGTAGCAGGGCACTCCGTAGGCATCGGTCATTTGCCGGACCAAGTCGGTAGTTACAATGGTTTTGACCATATACTCCTTTCCGGTCAGCTTGCCCAATTCTTTCCACCTCCTTAATAAATAATAAGAAAGCAGAGATACTATTTGGTTGCCGTTGAGCAAGCGAAGGACGCCTTGATGGTCTCTGGCGGCAATCCCCAGCCGGTCGCCGTCCGGGTCTGTGGCCATCACCAAGTCGGCCTGTACCGCTTCTGCCCGCTCCATGGCCATGCCAAAAGCAGCCGGCTCTTCGGGATTGGGCGAATCCAAGGTGGGGAAATTTCCGTCTGATATATCCTGTTCGGACACACGATATACCGATGTAAAGCCTAAGCGTTCGAGCGCTTGAGGCACTAAATGCACGCCGGCTCCGTGCAGGGGGGTATAAACAATCTTGAGGCCGGCATGTTTTTTTATGGCTTGGGGCGATAAGTTCAACAAGGACAATATAGATTTCAGATATAATTCGTCCACTTCCTTGCCTATCATCTCTATATTGTGGGCGCCTCCATCGAACAGCACCTGAGAAGGGTCGCTTATCTGTTCCACTTCCCCGATAATATTCCGGTCATGGGGTTCCAAGACTTGGGCGCCGTCGTCCCAATAGGCTTTGTAGCCATTGTATTCTTTGGGGTTGTGAGAGGCGGTAATCATTACCCCGCTTTGGCAACCCAAGCGCCGGACGGCAAAACTGAGTTCGGGCGTGGGACGAAGGGCGTCAAAAAGATACACTTTGAAGCCGTTGGCCGCAAATACTTCGGCGGTAATCCGGGCAAATTCGGGGCTGCGGTTGCGGCAGTCGTAAGAAACGGCGACTTTAATCTGAGGCAAGTGGGCAAAGCAGGTTTTGAGGTAATTGGCCAATCCCTGCGTGGCCATGCCCACCGTATATCTATTCATCCGGTTGGTGCCCACGCCCATGATGCCCCTTAGACCTCCGGTGCCAAATTCAAGGTTCTTGTAAAAAGCATCTTCTAATTCTTCAAGGTCGGACTCCATGAGTTGTCTGACCGCTTTTTTGGTTTCCTCGTCAAAAGAGCCTTGCATCCAAGATTCTGCACGCCTTATATAGTCTTCCATAGCTTTGTTGTATCATTAAGTCGATGTAAAGTAATCTTTTAACCCCTCTCTCCATGGCGGGGGAACAAGGCCAAAGGTAGTGGATATTTTTTGAGTATCTAACACGGAATAAGCGGGGCGTTTTGCCCACGTGGGATACTCCGATGAGGCAATAGGCAAAATGGTCGCCTTAAATCCGGATAACTCTTTGATTTTTTGCGCAAATGTAAACCGAGAACAGGAATCGCTGCCTGAAAAATGATAGAGACCCATAGGCGCGGCGGATATTCCGGCTGCCTCTATCTGAGTAATCATCTGTAACAAAGCCTCTGCCAAATGGGGACCATAGGTGGGAGCGCTTATTTGGTCGTTTACTACCCTAATTTCTTCTTCTTGGGAGCCCAAACGCAGCATGGAGGACATAAAATTATGACCTCCTATGGTATACAGCCAAGAGGTACGCAGCGCTATACCGCGTTGATACGACAAAACAAACCGCTCGCCCGCTAATTTGGAGGCTCCATACACCGACAAGGGATTGGGCATGTCCTCCTCCGTATAAGGCATGGAGGAAGCGCCGTCGAATACATAATCGGTGGAAATATGCACCAGCAACATATCCAATTGGCCGCATACTTCTGCCAATCCTTTTACGGCGTAGGTATTAACGGCATAGGCTTTTCCATGCTCCTGTTCGGCCTTGTCTACAGCTGTGTAGGCGGCGCAGTTTATCAATACCGTTGCCCCCGTTTCTTTTGCCGTTTGGTACACAGCTTGGGC
>WRBG01000119.1 GCA_009784635.1 Bacteroidales bacterium
GACAGCTGGTTGGCGTGTACTTTGGGGATTAATCCGTATTTGATGCCGGCGTTGAGGATGCGGTCGGTGTCTTCTGTGCTAAAAAAGCCCTGTTCGCAAAATACATCTATGTAATCGGCCAAGCCTTCTGAGGCAATCTCCGGAATGTACCTGCGTATCAGTTCCTGTACATAGGCCTCCTTATTGTTTGCGTAAGCCCTTGGGACAGCGTGAGCCCCCAAAAAGGTAGTTTTTACTTCCAAAGGAGTTTCCCGACCTATTCTTTTGGCCACCCTCAGCATTTTTAGCTCGCTTTCCAAATCGGGGCCGTATCCGCTTTTTATTTCTACCGCTCCCGTGCCCTTGGCGATGATTTCTTGAGCCCTAAGGATGGACTGTTCAAATAGTTCTTCTTGGGAGGTTTGGGCCAGCAGTTCCATGGAATGAAGTATGCCTCCCCCCCGCTTGGCTATTTCTTGATAGCTCAGTCCGTTTACCTTATCTATAAATTCCTGCTCCCGACTGCCCGCGTATACCAAATGGGTATGGCCATCGCAAAACGAGGGGAGTACAAATCGTCCGGAGGCGTCTATTTCTGCCCCACACGCGCTTTGGGGCACATCGGCCATCGGCCCAAAATCCGATATGATTCCACCCTCTAAGAGCAACCAAGCGTTTTCCAAGGTATTCAAGCGACCCATACCGGTTCCACAGACCCTATCGCGGGGCTGTTCTTCTATCTGAACTAAGGATTTAATATTTTTAATCAGCATGTTGCAAAAATTCAACCGCAAAGATAGCTTTTTATTATTTTGTTTTGATGTCGCCTACGGTACTTAATGTAATTTTTGGCGCGCAGGAGGGCTATTGCGGATGTTGGAAATTTTTGTAGCTTTGTTGCCGAATAACATGTTGCCTATGGTATAAAAACGGCGTGTCGATGCGCACGATAAAACATATTGAATAGCGTTTGCTGTTCTGCTTCCGAAATTACCACAATGAGAAAGCGTCAAGGATAGTATAATGCTCGCAAAATGCGGGCTTATTTATTCTGATGTAAAGGTTGTGGTAAACCTCGGAAGCGGATATGTGAGTCCGCTTTTTTATTTGCCTATACGAAATACAATTAATACAAATTCCTAATAATTAAACAACTCAATCTTATGAAAAAAATTCTCTTTATGGCAGTGGCTGCAATAATGCTGATGGCTGTAATGACGGGCTGTAGGCCAGATGAGCCCAAAACAATCTCAGTAACGAGCATTACCATCAGCCCTTCAGGTGATGTGTCGGTAGAAGTGGGCAAAACCACAACCCTTTCAGCAACAATTGCGCCCTCTGACGCCACCAACAAGGCTGTAACATGGAGTAGTGGGAACACGAACATCGCCACCGTTGATGCCCAGACAGGTGTCATTACAGGTGTAAGCGCAGGTACGGTAACAATTCACGCAACGGCTGCTGATGGTAGTGGAGTAGTTGTAACTAAGAGCGTAACGGTTGTACCTAACGAAATAAAAGTAACAGGCATCGCTATCGCTCCTGCAGAGAATGTGTCTGTTGTTGTAGGTCGAACCATAACCCTTACCGCAACTGTTTCACCTGCCAATGCCACAAACAACGAAATTACTTGGAGTAGTCTCAACCCAAGTATTGCTACTATTGATACTCAAACTGGGGAGGTTACAGGTGTAAGTGCAGGTAAAGCCACCATACGAGTTTCAGCAGCAGGCGGAAGTGGAGTAACAGCAAGCAAAGATGTTACTGTCAACGAACCTATATTACCTAATTACATTGCAATCGACCAAAATTTAGGGGATCAAATTGGCTACGCCATTTTAGGTCTAGATGGATCAGGATATTTCTATGAGTTTCAAAATGCGTATTCGTACATCCCGCAACGGATTTCTATTTATGATGGAAACCAAAACAAAGTTGAACTAATTATTAACTTTGACGAAAACGGACTACCTAAAAATATTCTATCAGAAGGCTTTTCTATTGTTTTAGGCAAATATCAGGAAAATAGGTTTAACGCAGTCTTTGTAACAAAAAATGGTGATATTCATATGTTTGAAAATTTAGTAACTGATGTATTTTGGGATGAATATCTAAATGGAATATCAAGTTTTCCTACACGAGCAATATCAAATGACCCATTACAATGGATAAATTGGGCCGTAGGTGGTATAGGATGTGTGCTTTCAGTCGCAGCTGCTCCAACAGGATTAGGTTTAGCACTTACCGCCATCAGCTGCACAAATTTGATATATAATACAGATAAAATAATGGGCTGGAATCTGCTGCCTGATTTTCAATTTGGGAAAGATGTGGGATATTATATGGGTTTAGGTAATTGTATTGCATCAATTGTTGGTGACTGGACAAAAGCTTGGAGTTGTGTATCGTCTGTTACAGGTACTGTTGTTAGGTATTACGATTGGATAGCGGATAATCTAAAAAAAGAAATAACATTTGGAGAAAACGTTTTGAAAACTGGTTATGGAGAATTGACAATAACCTCGCCAACTTATGGGACTACTTATAGTTGCGGAGATTGGATAGATATTTATATTGGCGGCTATGATGGTGTTAATTGGCAAGATGATCTTGAATTACAATATTGGTGTCTTAGAAATGAGCCACAGCCAAACAATGCCAATGAGTCGTATTCATATACGAATAAGGCATTCCCACGAATAGAGGGGACTTCTTCCAAACCATCATTTACTTTTTCACCTGAAACTCCTTCGGTATGGGATGGAAATTGGGCGAAGTTAGTTGCAATAAATAAAAAGGATAATTCGCGCTCTGCTCCACTATATGTTCGGATTGTACCTCGAAATATTTATGAAATTGTAGGTGTATGGAAAGCAAGGTTTCAAAACGGTAATGTTGGTGTAGGAGCGGTAACTTTGACTATTAACAATAATTTGAATGGGTTGTTTGAATGGATTGCAGATACTGGTCAAGCAGATAGGTACAACGTATCAGTTAATTATTCAAATGGTTATAATATAGTTGGAACCACGTGGATAGAGAATTCAATAAGCCTTTGGGGTTTTTTGAATCTTTACAATGGTGTTATCAGTAATGGCGAATTAAAAGGGACTATAAGAGATAGTTTTCTAACTAATGCAACTTTCACATTTGTCAAACAGTGAAACTTTGTAAACAAGGTATTGTAGTTAGTTTATGGATTTTTACATTGATACGTGCAATCTATCTTTTCGCAGAAACACTTGTAAAAACAGGGAGGCGGGCGTTAGCCCGCTTTTGTTTTTAGGGGCGACTTTGGTTTCGTGGTTTAAGCAAAAATGATTATCTTTGCATCTGCAAAATATTTGAACGATGAAACGGCAACGCATTTACATAGACACTTCGATTGTTGGCGGCTTTTTTGATATTGAGTTTGAAAAAGAGACCAAAATGCTTTTTAAACGGCTTGAGGACAGAGAGGTTGTTTTTGTTATTTCCGATGTGCTTACGGGTGAATTGGAAAATGCGCCTAAAAGAGTTAGGACATTGTTGGATAAGTACAGCAGTGATTTTTTTGAGAAAGTGGCGTTGACGGACGAGGCACGCGAGCTTGCCGACAAATATGTTGCGGAAAATGTTGTTGGGAAAACGAGTTATGATGATTGTTGCCATATTGCACTGTCTACCATTTACAGGGTGGATGTGTTGGCAAGTTGGAATTTTAAACACATTGTAAATCTTGCCCGAATACGGGGATACAATGGAATAAATATGAAAAATGGTTACCCGACAATTGAAATTAGAAACCCACGAGAATTGATTGATTATGGAAAAGACATTTGATTGCTTGAAGATGAAAGAAGAGATTCAAGCAAAGATATATGAAGAGATTAAGGATTTGTCTTCGACAGAGGTAGTGGCCTATTTTAACAAGAAGTCGCAGAGTAGTGCTTTGTGGCAAAGGCTGACGGGCGTGGGTGATGCACAGAAAGTAGTAGGTGCTGTCTGACGGATGAGGTGGGTTTGTGTTGTCTGCTTCATTCCTGCAAAAACTTGACCGCGGCCTGCATTAGGGGATACATTAGGGTGTCTTCTGATACAAAGGGAACCGTTTGGCGAAAACGGGCAACAAAGTCTTCTATGACTTTGGACGAGCGCAAAGGACGACGAAATTCCAAGGCTTGAGCGGCGTTCAATAATTCGATGGCCAAAACCTTTTCCACATTCTGCAATACCCGGTAGCATTTGACGGCGGCGTTGGCGCCCATACTCACATGGTCTTCCTGTCCTTGGGACGAATCAATGGTATCTACAGAGGCCGGCATACACAACTGCTTGTTCTGACTCACGATAGAAGCGGCCGTATATTGGGGAATCATAAATCCGCTGTTTAGTCCGGGATGTGCCACCAAAAAGGAGGGCAGCCCGCGCTTGCCTGAAATCAACTGATAAGTCCTGCGCTCCGATATGCTCCCCAACTCCGCCAATCCCATGGCAAGGAAATCGAGGGCCAAGGCCAAGGGCTGGCCGTGAAAATTCCCTGCCGATACCACCAAGTCTTCCTGCGGCAATACGGTAGGATTATCGGTGGCGCTGTTCATCTCCGTTTCAAATACTTGTGTTACATAGGATATGCAGTCCTTAGACGCGCCGTGTACTTGTGGAATACAGCGGAAAGAATAGGGGTCTTGCACGTGTTCCTTTTTTTGAACCATCAACTGACTTCCCGCCAAATGGTTCCGCATCGCTTTTGCAGTCTCCGACTGTCCCTTATGCGGTCGAATATCGTGTACGCCTTGGGTAAAAGGCTCCACACGTCCGTCGTAGGCATCTAAAGACAGGGCGGCAATCAAGTCGGCTTGTTTGCTCAGACGGTGCGCCTGCAACAAAATCCAAAGCCCGTAGGCCCCCATAAACTGGGTGCCGTTGAGCAAGGCCAATCCTTCTTTGGATTGCAGTTCAATAGGATTCCAGTTCTTTAAGCCAAGCAGCGCGGCTCCGGACATTCGTTGCCCGTCTGCATATACCTCGCCTAAGCCAATCAGTGGCAAACACAAATGGGCCAAAGGCGCCAAATCTCCCGAAGCCCCCAAAGAGCCCTGCTCATACACCACGGGATAAATGTCTTGGTTATAAAAATCAACCAGACGTTCCACCGTTGCCAACTGTACGCCCGAACAACCGTAGGCCAGCGACTGTATCTTCAAAAAAAGCATCCACTTAACGATGTTCCGCGGAACTTCTTCTCCCATGCCACAGGCGTGGGATATCATTAGATTTATTTGGAGTTGAGACAATTGGGAAGCCTCTACCGACACATCGCAAAGCGAGCCAAAGCCCGTGGTTACTCCGTAAATGGGTTCCTGCCGGTTCTGCATTTTGTGGTCGAGGTACTCCCTGCAACTTTGGATTCGCGTTTTGGCCTCCGGAGAAAGAGCCAAACGATAATTGCCTTCAAAGATTTCCTTTATACGTTCAAGTCTGAGCGTATCGGGAGATATATAATGGACAGAATACATAAACCCCTCTATTGCAGCGGGGCCACCACCTCAATCAACTCCGGCATGTCCATGCCAATCTTTTTGAGAAATTCGATTTTGGGGACTCCGTTGCTGTTCCATCCCCGCCGTTTGTATACGGCGTCAAGCAGTTTTTCATACTGGTCTTCGCGGTGCGCCCTCAAGGCAGCGCGTTTTTCGTCGAGGGTCATCGTTGCGGGGTCGAGTTTTAAGATATCGACTAACTGCTTGTCGTAGCGTTCCTCGCGGCTCAAGTATTCTTCGGCGGTTACGGGGCCGGCGGCGCGGTAAGGCTGGGCGTCGTGTTCGCGGGTGCCAAAACCCAAGCGGATGTTAAAGATTTTTTGGAAATTATATACCCGTTCCGACTGGCGAATCATCTCTTCCTTGTCAAACTCGCGTCCGGTAACGGCTTTGAAAACGGCCACATAGTTGTCCACATGCTCGGGCACTTTGTTGGGTTCGGGCTGCTGTGCGTTGTCGGCCGGCTCTACGTCGTTCCAGCAAAGTTTGCAAAAGCCCGCCAATCCAAACCAAGTACGGAACATGGGGAAGTAGTGGAGGGCTTCGGCTTTATCTTCAAAGGTGGGAATCATGTTGTTTACCATATCCATGAAGATGAGCCACGCCTCGTCGTGCTGAGGGCCTTTGTTGGTCATGGCGTATCCGCCCTGTTGGGCCAA
>WRBG01000120.1 GCA_009784635.1 Bacteroidales bacterium
GAGGGTGATTTTGTCCAATTGCTCAAAATATTGCCAATAGGCGGCGCCCCAAGCCACGACGGGATTGGGATTGGTTACGCCAATCTCTCCCATTTCCGGCCTAATCTCTCCTCCGCGCCACGACGTTTTAAAGTAGCCGGTACCGGCTTCCGGACGGTTGCCTCCCTCTAACTTGTTGGGGTCGATGGTTTGACCGCCCACCGTTACCTGACACAAAGTGTCGCTTGCCAATAGATTGCTTCCGGTGAGGAGGAGGGCGTAGACCGCCTCCGATGTGGCTTTGGTCGTTTTCCAGTCTTGGGTTTGCTTTTGCTTGAGAAGCCAGATTTTAAGCTCTTCTACTGACTTCTGGTCATCGAGTATCTCATTATAGGCCTCAATCATGAGCGCCTGTGTCTCGACTGGCGCTTGATACCACCACCAACTGCTCACGTTGTTACTCCAATACATTCCCATCTCGTCGCTGTGCAGGGCGGTTTGGGTGAGCGATTGCATGATTTGTGTGGCGGCCCGTGGATGGCCATAACGGTGCAACGCTAAGGCGAGCATCCCTTTAAGGTAGTTGTTCTGTTTTGTCCAATAGAGGGTTGCCTGCGACTTGTAAAAATCAAAAGCTTCACCCTGCGGTACGGGGTGGCTGTGCATAAAAAAGCTGCGGGCGTAGAGATAGTGCATGGCTAAAAGGCCCAGATGGTCCTCTTTGGTGTAGTCTGCATTGCGTTTTGCCGCATCTTTTTTGAGCGCTTCAAAATCTTCGATTAGACGTGCGTCCATATAGGAGATGGCGCTATGGAGCATGTTGTTGGCGGCCTGAATCGATATACCCATCTTTTGCATGCGCCCCAAACCGGACACCATGTGCTGGGTCATATAACGGTCATCGGGTCCGCCTTTAAACCATGCAAATCCGCCGTTGGAAAGTTGCGCCTGCTCTATTTTGCGCAGGGCGGTGGCCATTTCGTCGGCCATTCTGTTGAGGTCAAAGAGGAGGGCGATGCGCTGTTTGCGCTCCGATTCGTTTTGCGCGGCGCGTACCCAGGGGGTCTCTTCGAGTAACAACGCTTTTAGTTCCTGATTCTTCTCTAAATTCGATTGCAGCGCATCGGGCTGATAGTTACGCCAGATGTCAAATACCTGCTTGATTCTTGGGTCGCTGTTGGCGATGTGTGTGGCAACGGAGTTGGCGTAGTAGCGACTAAATACCTGTTCTACACATTCATAAGGATACTCCATCAAATAGGGCAACGCCTGAACTGCACTCCACGCAGGGTTACTCGTAAATTCAATAGTAAAAGCGTGGTTAGTCAAGGTGTTGCTTTGATTTTTAAGCAGTTTTGTAAACTCAAACGATTTGGATTGATGGGCGCGAACGGGCAAGGGGAGGCTTTCTGTGACGAGCATGCGGTTGGTGAGAACCGGAATGGCGCTCTCTTCGCCGTCGCTAAAACTGTCGCTGACGGCGGTAATGCGGTAGGTGATGGCTTGCAAGCCCTTCGGAATCTGCATCCTCCAACTGACGGCGAGGTTGTCGCCCGAATCCAGCCGGACGGATTTTGTGTCGTTTTCCAATAACAACTTATCTGTAATCGGCTGCATGGTAAGGGCGTCAAAGAACTGAATCTCTGTTTTGATATCGAGCGATTTATCGGAGATGTTTGACACTTTGGCGCTAAAAAAGAGGGTGTCGTTTTCGCGGAAAAAGCGGGGCGGATTGGTAAAAATCATCAACTCCTTTTGGGTCATCAACTCTTTGGTCATGGCGCCCACTTTTAAGTCGGTTGTCCACGCCAATCCCTGCATCTTCCAGCGGGTGAGGGATTCGGGAACAGTAAAACGGATGACGGTTTCGCCTTTTTCGTTGGTGCGTAACCGGGGGTAAAAGAAAGCGGTTTCATTAAAATTGGCGCGGAGGGGTACGGGGACAGAGGTTGAAGCAGCCGGCTGCTCATCCAAATCGGTATGTTGTTCTGTACCATTCGAATATGCAACGCTCTCTTCCATAACAGCCATCGAAGCATTCACTTCTCTTGACCTTGTTGCGCCCAGAGCGGCAGTGGGGGCAGCAGCGTAAAGGACCATATCGTCTCTAAATTCAGAGGTATACGTATTTATCAACCTGTCGTATACACGTGTAGAGTAGGGAGCGCGTTCATAGCGACTTGCCAACAATGCGCCTTGTCTTGAGCGAAACGCCGCGTCTGTTCTCCACGCAGGGGCGGTGTAGTTGGTTTGCCATGGGAAAAAGGACCATCCGTGCGGAACAAAAGCATCCAAAGAGGCGTCATACATAGATGCCAACAACTCTGCCGCCACGGCGTTGCCCACGTTATCTTTGATGGTCATGCGCCACTCCTCCTCCTCACCCGGCTGCAATTTGTCTCGGAAGGTGGCAAACTCCATATTCAACCGCTTGTTGTCGTAGGGTACCTGAATGACCTGAGATGCGCCGTAGGAGCGATTGTTTTTGACAAAGAAGAGTTGTATGCCAAAGTTTCCGCACTCTTTCTCGGTGACCGGAATGTGGATGGTCTTGATTTCATTGTTGATAGTGATGCTCTTGCGCTGCGGTTTTTGGTCTTTTGGCATCACTTCATAAAAAACCTCTACATGGGGATAGGCGCTTCCAATCAATATACTAACCGTTTCGCTTGGCTTGGCAGTCGGATGAAGCACATGAAACCAGAACGGTTCAGACGCGGGGACGCTCTTTTGTTTTGTAGAAAAGAGGGTAAAGAGGGAGCTGTTCTCTACGGTTTCCCCAAAGGCGTCTTCTGTAGTCAGTTCAGCAAGATACTTGCCTGCATCCCATTGATGAATATGGATAAGGGGATAAGATTCGGATATTCCTGTATCAAAGGAGATTTGATAGACCTCTCGCTCTTTCTCCCAATTGGCCGCTTGGTCTTCATCATCGTAAACACTATGAGGGAACATGTTGACAAACTCTTCCCGTGTCATGGAGAATTGGTCGGGACGCTCCCAGCGGCGCTCCTGCAGCACACGGCCGGGGTCGCGCAATTTCCATATTGTCAAAGTACCCCGCGCCTCTTGCGCCACCCCGTTGAGGTTGGTCGCTGTAATCGTAACTTCCCTCTTTTGGTCGGCATTTACCTTTTCCGGAATATCGGCGGTTATCATCAGCGATTGGTAACCAACAGGGATCACTGTGTTCACCTCATGCGTTTCACCATTGATGTCACTGACGGTTGCATAAACGGTGTAATGAAACACCGGTGACTCTTTTTTTGCGATGTGGGGGTCGGGGGCGGCAATGAATGAGATATGGAACGACCCATCAGAAAGCGTCTCGGTTTTCCCGCTCACGATCTCCTGTGGAGCGGAGGAGGGGGTAGGGCCCCACCACCAGCGCCAAAGAGGAAAGCGCGCCTGCTTGACTACACGATAGCTCACATTTGCTTCACTAACAGCACTGCCGGCGTAGGTCATTGCCTTGCCCGTTACCGTCATCTCCTGCCCCAGTCGGTAGGTATCGGATTGAGGCTCAAATTTGACTTCAAACTTTGGCCGTTTATACTCCTCGACATTAAACGAGTGATAACCGTTTGCCGGCCCCACCCTAAGGCTCATTTGTCCCGTTAATCCGGCAGAAGGAATCACAAAATTTCCCAAAAACGAACCAAATTCATTGGTCGTAACAGAGAGTTCCGATACCTTTTCTCCATTAACATTGTACAGCGACACGGTTTGTTTGGAGTTGGTTACAATCTCTGCCTGACGCTCCTTCCACCTCAAAACAATCCCCTTAAAGTAGATGGTTTGTCCGGGGCGATAGATGGCGCGGTCGCTGAATAGAGTGGTGGTGGTATAGGATTGCTCTTGTGTATGAGAAGCGTAAAGAGAGATGTTTTCACCGCTTGCATATTGGTCTTTCCCATTTGTCAAAAAGAGGCTTACGCTGCGGTAGTTATCATTGGCAGGCAGCCGCACCAACCCGTGAGTATCTGAGTGGTATGTTTTGCCAAATTTGACTTCGTGCTGTCGTTTCCCGGAGTTATACTCCCGATAGTACTCCTGAACCGATACGCCGCGCACCGGTTTTCCCGTTTCTCGGTGCAGCACCAACAGGGCGGCGCTGTTTCCCAACACATTTTGCCGGACATAGCTCAGATTGCTTACCCAAATCGTTTTTTCGGCCACAAAGGACTCCTTAGAAAAATCGGGAGTGGTGGAGGCCAAAATCGCCCAATATCCCTCTTTCAATGGAGGCAGCGCCATCTCAATGGTGTGGGCCAGATAGTCGTCGCTATTGGGGAGCGCCCACTGACTGGTATGCATGGGGTTGATGTTGGCGTAGAAATCAATGATATCACGCTCTTCCATCGCTTTTTTGAAATCAATGGGGACGATTTTATAGTAGAGCAGGGGAATATTCTTATATCTGACACTGAGCAGAAACGGCTTATTGGGCAACGTGGCTTCGTCGGCAGTAAGGCGGAGCTCCGGCTGCTTGATTTCGTCTCTGAGGGCAAGGCAGTTTTTGGAGCCAAAGCTATCGGGAAAGCGTGCGGTGGCCTTTTCAATCACCTCCATCGCCTCCCTCTTTTTCATCTGTCGGTTGTAGGTTCCGGCAATACGGAAAAGAATTTCGGTCGAAGCCGGATGGTTTGCAAAACGCTCGTCTAATGTGTAGAGTGCATCCAGATACGCACTATCTTTTTGCGGATCTACGCTGTTTTTATAAACAAAATCAATCCGATGTAAATTAGCGTCAATCAGCGCCGTTGGGTCATTGTCATTAGCATGAAAGTCAATAACTTGCTGTAATAGTGTTAAGGCAGTGGATGTAAACGAGGCAGCATTGGGCATAGCGACCGATTGCACCATGTTCTGGTTGTAAAATTCGATGGCGCGAAAAGCAAGAAAATCGTAGAGCGTGGGGCGATATTTTTGAGAACCGCTCTGTTTATCCACCATCTCACGAAGCGATTCCATGGTTGTCTCTTGTAGCATTTTGGCCTCTTCAAGCGATGCAGCGTAGTGCGCCATGCACTTTTCTACAATTCGCTGTAAATCCCAGGTACGAATGTCGTCAGTTGGGGTCTCTGTAGCGGTGCGATTGTGAAAACGCCACTGATTTTGACGATAGTAGCTCCAATAGAGGTCGGCAGCAACCGAATGGAGAATGTTTTTGACGGGGAAAAGATTTTTTTGAATCGACTCCTCCGTTTGGACAATTTGCTGCACCCATCGCTCTTCTGCCCATAAACCAAGCGAAGACAAACGATAGAGATGTGCTTTTACCAACTGGGCAGGATTGTTCTGCGCCTGCGCTTCCAAATAGATCTGGTCTATGATTTTTTCTGCCGATTGCGGCTGCCGAAGATTGAACAGGCTGTCAACCTGCGCCCATTCGCGGGTATAATTTTTTTGTGCAAACATAGAGGCGGATGCAAAGATTAATAACGTGATGCAAAGAATTTTCTTCATAAATGAGTATTTATACGACAAAGGTAGCAAATACTATGCCTGGTTGATTTATATGAACTGCAGCTTGAATCTCGCCTGCCCTGTTATTTAAGCCGCTGTTTTAGGCCCGAGCATACTCTCTGTCAGTTCATCCAGGCCGAGCGCTACCGCTGACCCGTAAGTAAACACACTTTTAACGGCTCGGATTACCGCATCAAGGAATTCTTCATCGAGGGCAATTCCTTCCAAAATGAGGTTTGGATCATCTAGTGTTATGTCATAACTAACGTCAGTTCGACCTAAGAAATTTGAAGAAATAGAAACCACATAACGGAATTTTGTTTAACTTTAAAGTATTACAAATTTTATAGCTACACATTAAAACCCCGTTATGTATGTACGCAAATTTAGTTGAAATTTTCTATTTTGTCGATGAACCTCGAAGAGCTCGGCGAAGCTAATTTTGCAAAGAAATCGAAAAGACTATGGAGGGACACCTCCTGCCAAGAGACCTCTCTAAAAGGAGGCGTAAAAGGGCATTTACGATGTCTAACAGCGAAGTCATTACCATCATGATTATGTTCCACCAAAGTCGTTATCGTGATATTAAGTCATTTTATATCAATTATATTCAGCGTCATTGCGCAAGTGATTTTCCGC
>WRBG01000121.1 GCA_009784635.1 Bacteroidales bacterium
CAAGTCTTTCAGAGCTTCCCTTAGAGGTGTCTCGGATATGAAATTCTTTCTTTTCAGACTTTCTAATATCTACGCCTAAACACAGGGTTTTGCCGGTGAACCCTTCTCTCTCTCTCTCTCTCTCAATGAGTACACTACATACCACCCCCGCACGCAGCATCCTGCGCAGGCGCAACATGTAATGAGAAAGCATATACATCGTTTAATCGTATGGGCACAAAGATAAGAAAAAATTTTAAAAAACCAAGAAGAAGTCAGATTTTGTTTAAAAAATTGTAACTTTGTGCTTTTAATCGAAAGAAGTTAATCATGAATATAGTTGAACAAAACATCAATTTGGTTTCTCAATTTTGCAGGAAGCACTATGTTGAGAACATGTATGTGTTTGGCTCTGTCCTTACAGAAGATTTTTTGCCTTCGAGTGACATTGATTTTCTGGTAAATTTCGGAAAGGTTAAACTTGAGCATTATTTTGACAACTATATTGCATTGAAGACAAGTTTAGAACAACTTTTTGACCATTCTGTTGATTTAGTAGAGGAAAAAACTGTAAAAAACCCGGTTTTGCGTCGCTCAATTGATAGAAATAAAAAAATGATTTATGGATGAGCGTGTAGAAAAATGGCTATATGACATTCGATTTGCAATTGAAGAGATTGACGGTTATTTTGAAAATAATGTAAAGGCCTTTGCTGATTTTAAACAAAACTTGATGCTGAAACGTGCAATAGAACGAAATCTCGAAATCATCGGCGAAGCCACAAACCGCATTTTAACGCGACAACCGGATATCGAAATAATCAACGCAAGGAAAATAGTCAATTTGCGAAATTTTATTATCCATTCATACGATAGTATTTCCGACGAAAATATTTGGGCTATAGTGGTCAATAATTTACCGGAATTAAAAAAAGAGATAGACCGTCTAATTTGATGTTTATTCTGCCCATTGCCTTGGCTGTGGACATCATAAGACAAGAGACTGCCCAATGATGAACAGCCCCTTACTTCTTCGCGACCTAGTAGTTTCAATTAACAAATGCAACTTTAGGTTGATAAAATTTCTCTATTGCAGTTTCAATGTTGGGTAGTGGCCGGCCACAAAATGCCAATAGTTGGCGTTCCAGTTGGGCCCGTTTGGAGCGGCGGTAGTCCACCATTCCGGTGTGGGAACGGTTGCACAGTCTGCGCCATCAAGGGTGTCGCCGCCTTTGACGAGCGTTGTTTTGCCGGTTATGGTCATGTCATTACGCGCAAAATTGTTGGCGGACGTACTGCCGGCAAGGGTAGAGCCTGTCACCCGTCCAAGGTCAGAGCCACCGGTGGCTGTAACGCTTGGGTTGAACGCCACGCAGTTGAATATGATGCCACCAACCATTTGTCCTACCACGCCGCCTATGGCACGTGTCCCGCCTACCGCGCCGGTGGCATAGCAGTTAGATATACTGCCGTAAGTAGCTCCTACCACACCGCCGATAAAGTTACTTCCGCTGACGTTTCCGGTAACATAGCAGTTGGATATACTGCTCCCGCCATCTACCCATCCCGCCACGCCGCCAACAAAGTTTTGGCCTTTGATGCCGCCGGCTGCGCCGAGCGTTATTTCTACCCCAAGGTTTTTGACGGTAGCGCCGCTGCCTATGTAACCGAACAGCCCAACATCGTTTGTTGTTGGACGGTTTATCGTGAGGCCGGTGATTTTGTAGCCTGCTCCGTCAAGAGCGCCTGTAAACCGGTTGGACATTGTTCCAATGGGCAACCATCCTGCCGCACCCCATTGGGAAAAGCCTGCGCCGCCGGAAAGGTAGGATGCGAGGTCAATATCGGCTCCCAATTCGTAGTGGGCCAACATGTTGTTGCGCACGTTGTTTAAATTTGCAGCCGTCATAATAATGTAGGGATTGCTTGCCGAGCCGTCTCCGGCCATTGCCCTTACCGTAAAACTCACGGTGAACGTGGCGTTTGCTCCGTTTGTGCCGCTGACGGAGATGGTTCGGTTATAGGTACCTGCGGCCAAACCTATATGGGGGCGCACCGTAAAGGTAGCTGTGCCGCCGGAGGCAATGGTTACAGGCAGTGGCGCTGTGATGTTGTAATTTGTCGCCTCCGGCTGCGAGAGCGTTACGGAGCTTGTGCCTGTATTGGTGATGGTAATGGTCTGCGCCGCGGGTTGCGTGTAGCCAACGAGCGGACTGCCAAAATTCAGCGCGGCGGGCGAAAGGCTAATGCCGTGGGCGACCGGTGGCAATTCCGTTACCGTAACGGTTTTATCGGCGAGAACAAGGCTGCCGTCAACAGCTACGGCGCGAATGGTCGCCGTACCTGCGCTGACTCCTGTTACCACGCCGGTAGAGGCATTTACAGTAGCAATAGTTGGAGTAAGGGTGCCCCACGTAATGTTTTTATTTGTGGCATCGGGGGGCGTTACCGTGGCCGTGAGGGTGGTGGTACGGCCTACCAATACCGACACCGTTCCTGCGGGGGTGATGGTAATGCCCGTTACGGCAATAGTTATCGGGTCGAGATAGCAACTTACGGCCGTCAGCGTTAGCGCGGCCATTGCCAAGAGTAATGTTTTTTTCATGAGCTTGGAATTTTGATTGACTGTAGGACGCAAATGTAATAAAAATTTTGCTTAAACCAAGAAAAGCCTCCGTCAAGCAAGGGATTATCCTATCGATTAGTCTTATTTCGTGTATATTGCGACAAAATCAATCCGACTACAACAATGGCGATGCCCAGCACTTTGCGGGCGGGAAGGGCTTCTTCTCCAAGCATGAAGGCCCCCATGGCGGTGACTACCGGAATCAGACTGGTAAAAGTGGAGGCTCTGGAGATGCCCAGTTCTCTGATGGTGTTGATAAATAGAAAGTAGCAAAGGCAGGAACAAAAAACGGCCAAGAGGAGGAGGGGACGCATCAATTCCCAAGTAAAAGAGAGCGTTTTTACGGTTTCATAATCAATAAAAAAGAACAGGGGCATGAAGTAGATTGCCCCAATTATGTGCTGCCATGTATTGAGGGTGATGCTGTTGTACTGATTAGACAATTTTTTGATGACCAAGGAGTAAGCCACTGCCGAAAAAACGGCCAAAAACAGCATGGCCACGCCGACCGGATGTTCTACGCCGCCGAATCCGTTCTCAAAGACCACGATACAGATGCCCGGAAGGGTCAAAAAAATGCCAACCATATTTGATTTGCTGACCCTTTCGCGAAAGACCGCCATGGCAAATATCATCGAAAATATAGGTATCGTGGCAATGACCACAGAGCAGAGGGTGGGAGAAGAGGTGAGCTTCATGCCAAAGGTTTCGCCAATGAAGTAGAGAAAAGGTTCTGTGAGGGCCAAGAGCAAAAACCATTTGATGTCTTTTTTGCGAGGTAGTTGCAACTGTCTTGTTCCCAGCGTAACAGCCAAAAGGACAACGCCGGCGATGGCCATCCTAAAGAATACTAGAGCATAAACCGGCATCCCTAACTTTAATATCTGATTGCTCCAAATGAAAGAGAATCCCCAAAAGAACATGGCGACGCAAATGGAAATATAGGTAACGGTTTTCTTGTTCAATGTTTTTGGGTATTAATGGGCAAATCGGAGCGCTTGGGCATAGCGCTCGGCGGCTACTCCCTTTTGGGCCGTATAGGCCAATCGTCCGTTTACAAAAGTATGGCTGACGCTGACCGGAATGTGTGTGCGGGAAAACGGACTCCATCCGCAGGTATAATACAAGGTGTTGGGATGGGAAGTATCGGTGGGCGTATGGGGGTCAATAAGCGCCAAGTCGGCATAATAACCTTTTCTGATGAATCCCCGCTCTGCCACGCCAAAGTTTTGGGCCGGGCCGTGGCACATGCAGGCGACCACTTCCTCAAGGGTAAAAATACCCTCTTTGGCCATTCCAAACATCAGGGGCAGACTGTGTTGTATCAGCGGAACCCCCGAAGGAGCTTGCAGATAGGGGGCTTGTTTTTCCTCCCAAGTGTGGGGCGCGTGGTCGGTAGCTACCACCCGAACAATGCCTTTTCGTATTGCCTCTCTGAGCGCTTCGCGGTCTTGTGCCGACTTAATGGCGGGGTTGCATTTAATCAGATTGCCGTAGTCGGCATAGTCTTGGTCGGTAAAATAGAGGTGGTGTACGCAGATTTCTCCGGTGATGGCAGGCGTTGTTTCCCTAACTTGGGCAAGCAAGGCTACTTCTTCTTTGGTGGTGAGGTGTATAACATGCAAGCGGCTTTGGTGCTTCAAGGCAAGGGCCATTGCCTTTTGGGTAGAGGCAATACAGGCCTCCCGACTGCGGATAACAGGGTGTTGCTTAGGAGGAATGGAGTCTCCATACTTTTCCTTGGCCTCCTGTATATTTTTTCTGATGATTGCTTCTTCTTCGCAATGGACGGCAATCAACACAGGCGATTCCTTAAATATACGTTCCAGAATATCTGCTCGGTCTACCAGCATGTCTCCGGTGGATGAGCCCATAAACACCTTGACGCCGGGGACAAGGGACGGGTCGGCCTTTTTAATCTCCTCTATGTTCTCGTGGTTGGCGCCCAAATAAAATGCGTAATTCGCATGGGAGTCGGCGGCGGCGATTTTGTATTTCTCTGCGAGTAAAGACATTGTGCAGCAGGGCGGTTGGGTGTTGGGCATATCCATGAAAGAGGTAACGCCGCCTGCCACCGCGGCAGCGCTTTCTGTGGCGATACATCCTTTTTGCGGCGCGCCCGGCTCTCTAAAATGTACTTGGTCGTCAATCGCCCCCGGAATAAGCCACTTGCCGGCAGCATCTATAACATCATCCGCGGTCGGAAGTTTCTCTCCGGACAGGTAAATTTCTTTAATCCGGCCTTCTGCAAGAAGCAGGCTTCCTAAAAAGGAGCGGCCTTCGTTTATTATGGTCGCGTTTTTAATAAGTAGAGACATAGTTAGTTATATTGTAGGACGAATTTTTCTGAAACGGAGTTTGAGTACACCCCAAAAGGCCTCTCCAAAAATACTGCTGCTCATTTTAGAAGTCCCCATGCTGCGGTCAATAAAAATAATCGGAACCTCTTTGATGGTGCATCCAAGTTTGTAGGCATGGTACTTCATTTCGATTTGAAAGCCGTAACCCCTCATTTTGATATGGTCTAAATTGATGGCCTCCAGCGTTTTTCTTGTATAGCAAATGAAACCGGCGGTGGTATCGTAAATTTTCATGCCCAGCACCGTGCGCACATACTTAGAGGCAAAGTAAGAGGTCAACACCCGCTTAATGGGCCAATTGACCACGCTGACGCCGCAACAGTAGCGGGAACCGATAGCCATATCCGCCCCTTTCGCGCAGGCTTGATATAAGGTAGGCAGGTCGGCGGGATTGTGCGAAAAATCGGCATCCATTTCAAAGATATAATCGTACTGATGCGCCATTGCCCACTTAAAACCGGTCAGATAGGCAGTCCCAAGCCCTTGCTTTCCCTCTCTTTCTATGATATGCACCCGCTCCTGTCCCTCTTTCTGTATTTTTTTTACAATGGCAGCCGTACCGTCCGGCGAACCGTCGTCTATAACCAAAATATGGAAGGATTCCTTGAGGCTTAAAACCGATTGAAGAATTTTTTCAATGTTTTCTCTCTCGTTGTATGTTGGTATGATTACCAATTTCTTATCCATGAATTACAGATTGTTTTGAACCAATAAAAGCGCGAAGGTAGAAAGAAATTTTCAAAATTATGTTACAAAAGTTTGGTGGTTTCAAAAAAGTCTCTACCTTTGCAGCCCGTTTCGGATTTAGCGTCCGATGCGGAGACAAGAATGGTCTTTGAAATATTGGAAAGAAGTACAATTTAACAGTACAATAAAGAGTAAAACGTTAATTCTTTTCCCTAAAAGGAAAAATAAGAGTAACAGGACAAGCGATGAGTAAAAAAATTTTATACAATGAAGAGTTTGATCCTGGCTCAGGATGAACGCTAGCGGCAGGCTTAACACATGCAAGTCGAGGGGCAGCATATCCAGCAATGGGTGATGGCGACCGGCGGACGGGTG
>WRBG01000122.1 GCA_009784635.1 Bacteroidales bacterium
ATGAGGAACGATAATTGGGTTAGGTTGAAATAACCCTGCTGCGCCTGTAAAGACGAGCCTATCCACAGGCATATTGACAGTAAAAGAATTTTTTTCATGTGTTCCGATGTTTAGTTTTTTTCGATTTTGATGGCGCCCAACTCTCTGATATTTGTTATGTCGGAATAATCATATTGATACAAACCGTCGTTTCCAATCAACATAAGCACTCCATTATAGGGGATTACGTCAAATCCGTGTATCGAGCTAAACTGTTTAATCAGTCTTGCACCCGACAATATCGGGTTGGTGGCATCAAATACCTTTAGCCCTTGGTCGCAGACAAACAAAACATCCCCGTCTATCCCCAAGCCGTAAGGCTCTTTCATGTCAAAAGAGGCCTTGAGTACAGGCGCCGAAGGATTGGAAATATCTATCACCTCAAGCAGGCTGAAGTTTTGGCCACAGGCATTTCCGCCTCTGATGGTTACATAGGCGTAGTTCCCTTGAACCACCACAGGGTCGCAACCTACAACATGGGCAATGGCAGACAGGTAATTTGGCATTGCGGGTTCGGTCAAGCCATATATAATCATACCGTTAGTGGTTCCTAAGAAAAGTTTTTGGTCGTAGGGAAAAATTGTCTCTACATTCCAGCTTATGTATTGCTCGTGTCCCTTGACAGCCGTATGCCCAAACAGGTAGAATACTTGTAACCTGTTGTTGCTTACCACATATAAATATTCGTCATACACGGCAAAACGGGACATGGAGCCGGTAACGCTGGTAAGGCCCGAACCGGCGGTGGATTGCCTGCCGGAATTGGCCCACGAAGACTTGTCGGCAGAAGCAAGGTAAAAACAACCCCAACAGGGATAATAGGGAACAAACTCCTCTTTTTCTACAATCGTTTTTACCTCCCAGCCTACGACTACTCCTTTGGTCCAATCGAGGTTTCTAATCGGATAGTCGTTGCCGGTTGCCGGAAGCACGTTGGCAAAAACGCCTTCTGCCCGACCCACCTCTTTGGGCTGTGCAGGATTGGTGATGTCGAACAAAACCAAGTCAATAAAACTGTCGGCATAGAGTATGTTATCTCCCACCGTAATGTCAATATTACCCAAAAGCTCAATAAAGGCCACGGGTTTGGGCGATGCGGGATTGCTGTTGTCTATGACGTGAATCCCTTTTTGGATTTCGTTGATGAACAGATAGTCGCCGTATAAGCATATTTTTCCCGGATTTACCATTTTTTGGGCGGGCTTTGCCGCTTTGGTCGCTCTAAATTCGTGAAACGACATGTACACCGGCTCATTTACCGTGTAGCTGAGGGTGCTTGTTATTTGGTCGCATCCGTATGGCAGAAAAAGAAGGACGCCAAGGAGGGTCGTAGCAAAGGATAATTTTTTCTTGGACATTTCAAACATAATTTTAAGGTTGTACACTATATTAGATGCACGACTATCGAAAATGTTGCATGGCGGAGCATATTTTTTTTACAATATCCGAGGCCATGAGCGAGCGCTCGCCTAATGTTTCTGCGGCCAAATCTCCGGCAAGTCCGTGAAGATAAACGCCTAAGAGGGCGCTTTCCTGTGGTGGAAATCCTTGGGCGAGCAATCCCGACAAGATGCCCGTAAGCACGTCCCCGCTGCCTGCGGTGGCCATGCCCGGATTGCCGGAAACATTAAAATATACCGTGCCGTCAGGAAAGGCGATGGAGCTAAAGGCGCCTTTTAATACCACGATGGTCTGATGTTGCGCTGCAAAGCGGCGTTGGAGTTGTAGTCGTTCATAATCGTTTTCCCATCCTCCGGCAAGGCGCTTAAACTCTCCCGCGTGGGGGGTAATGATGGAGTTTTGCGGGACATGCGTCCACCATTCAGGTCTTGTTGCCAATATGTTAAGGGCGTCTGCATCCAATACGCAGGGACGGGTCTGAACCTCAAGAAATGCCCGCAGTCGCTCGGCCGCCGCCTCAGAAACGCCCAAGCCCGGCCCCGCGCCAAATACGGCTGAGTTGTAGTTTGTTGCCACCGAATCGTCTGCATTTCTCACAATCGCCTCGGGAACCATCATCTGCATGAGCTGAACCTCCGATGCCGGCACTACCGGCTCTACCCAGCCGGCGCCGCTGCGGTAGGCGGCCTTTGCCGCCAACGCAGCGGCGCCCATCATGCCCGCCGAGCCGGCCAAAAGGCGCACACGACCCGCCGTTCCTTTATGCAAAAACTTGGGCAATGGCATTAATAAAGAGGAGATTATATTTGTGGATACCATTCTGTAAGGCGTCTCTACCGCATCTATGGCCTCCGGAGCCAAGCCTAACGGAACCACTTGCCATGCCCCCACGTAAGGGGCGCTCTCCGGAAAAAAGAACGAGAGCTTGGGAAAGTCGAGCGTCAAGCAGTGGTGCGCCTGCACAATGGTTGCATGGTCTATAACCACATTTTCCTCCCCATGCCATCCGGAGGGAATGTCCAAGGCGATTCGGATGCCGGAGGCCTTGTTCATCCATGCCACCCATGCTGCGGCTGCTCCTTGGGGCGGACGGTTGAGTCCGGCGCCAAAAAGGGCGTCAATCAACAGCGTTGAATCAGAAACCGTGGGCAAGGGCTTGGATTCATCAATCATCAAATCAAATAATTCGACCTTGTATCCCGCCTCTTGCAGCAAGGGGGCCAAGGCGTGTCCGTCTTTCCCGTTGTTCCCCGGACCGCAAAAGATAACGACTTCCCGCGGAGGAGGATACATCTTGTATATTGCATCAAAAAAAGCACGGGCGGCGCGTGCAATCAACGCCGCCTCGCTAATGTTTTGGGCCAAAAGCGTCCGCCTGTCGAGTTCCTTGATTTGCTCCGTCAGAAAGATTTTGGAGCCGTAATGGATGTTCATAATTTACTAATTAATTTTTAATCAACCACTTCCATGCAGGTACAACCTCAATGGCTCTGCCTTGTACCTCTACGATGCGCTCTTCATCAAAAGTAATTATAATCAGCCTTTTGCATGGAAGCACTTTGGCTATTTTTACTAACGACAACACTTCGCGGTCAAAGGTTCCGTCAGCATTATTCAGATTGTAACAAACCTGTATGGCCGTTTCCTGCTCGGGTAAATAAAAATCTACCTCTATTTTGTTGTGGTAGAAGAAAACCGCATCATCTCTGCCATACAAACGAAGCAAGTGTGTGGCTACTAAATTTTCTAATAAAGAAGTCGTCCCATCCAAGAGGAATAAATTGAGTATGCCGTTGTCGGCAAAATAGTATTTTGGAATTGATTCTCTGTCGGAAAATTTGGCGGCAATGTTCTTAATCGGAACGATTAGCCAAGCCGCTTTGGCGTATTCAATATAGCTGATTATGGTATTGGTACTCACCTTGGCTCCGGTAGATGAGACTATGTTTGCTATACGGGTAAACGATAAAGGCTGTTTGACGCTTTCGGCCATCTTTTTGAACATTATCCTTAGGGCAAAAACATTTTCCACCCCATTACGGGCGGCAATGTCGCCTAAATATATTTTTTGATACACGCTGGTCAGATAATCCCGTTTGACCGACAGTTTTGCTCCTTCGGGGAATCCCCCAAAAAAGAAAAAATCATGAAACATTCTCATTATCTCGGCCCTCTGCTCGGTGGCAAGCAGTGATTGTTTGGTGGGGATAATGCCGTGGACATTCAGAAACTCTTTAAAGTTGTAGGGATAGACATGTACGGTAATGTATCTTCCTCCAAGGGTGGTGGCGATTTCTCCGCTCAACATTTTGGCATTGCTTCCCGTGATATATACCCTGTGTTTGTTGTTGGCCATCCGGACAGCAAATTTTTCCCAACCTGTTATATTCTGAATTTCATCGAGAAACATAACAGGTCGTTTGCCGTACATTTCAAGGTGTATTTCCAAAAGAAGGTTGAAGTCGCCGGCCTTAAATCCCTCCAAACGCTCATCGTCAAAACTGATGTAAAACATCTCATCCCAGCCCATGCCCTGTGCAAGCAGCTGTTGGATGCGCTGGTACAACAAATAGGATTTACCTGCACGGCGGATACCGACAAAAACATAGTTGCCAAACTCTTCAAAGCTAAAATCACGAGGAATAACCTTGTGTTTAGTTACTTCTGCCTGATTGTCGAGCATAATCGACTTTATGGTTTCTCTGTCTATCATGATGTTTTGTTCAATTGACAGCACAAAAGTAGTGTGTTTTTGTTCAATCGACAAAATAAACTATTCAGAGACCTCTTATTTTCCTAACGAAGCCATCGAAATCACATTAATTCCGTCTGCTCTGGTATAACTCATTCCTGTTCCCGTGATTATATTTAATGATGCGGGCCTTGCCATCTTATCGCTATCTACGATATTGTTGAAATTTAATAAGTTTTGCGCAGCCTCTTCGTGCATGCCTGTCCCAAGTTTTACTTCAAAAGCGGCCCAACTTGTGCTGTTTTGTTGAACAATCGCGTCTATTTCCAAACCGGTAGAATCTCTGTAATGAAAAACATTGGCATCATTTGCCCTTGCATATATTTTTAAATCATGATACACCAACGACTCAAACAAAAAACCACAATACTTGAGGTTGTTTAACAATGTCTCTTTATTCAATTTTAGAGCGGCAATGGCCAATGACACATCGCAAAAATGACGTTTTGGGGACTTTCGTAACGAATTGGACGACCTTATGTGCGTATTAAATGCCGGCTGCTCTTCTAAAATCATTAAACGAGATAATGCATCTACATAATCTATAATGGTAGGACGTGACAAATCACTATCTTCTACAGTTTTAACATCTTTGGCCAAAGTAGAATTGTCAACCAAAGTAGAAATATTTCTCGCTATAGACCTAATGAGCGATTTCACTTTCTGTGGGTCTCGCTTGATGTTGGATACCCTGCTCATGTCAATATTTGCCAACAAGTCAATATAGCCCCTGTTCAGCAAAGTAGCCTCTTCAAGCGAAGATTCGAGCAAAGCAGGCCAACCTCCTTTGAGCATTCTTTCAATAATCAATTCAATATCAATCCCATTGTCAAATATAGAGCATGCGTTTCCTTTCAGTAATTGCGACATGCTGATTAAGCCCGAAGAGTAACCCATCTCTTGCCATGACATTGTTTGCATTTCAACAACCGTAAATCTACCTGCTCCACTGTGCAGTGTTACATCTTCATTCGGATTTGCCGAACCGGTTAAAATGAACTGCCCTTTTTTTTGCCTATTATCAACTTCGTGACGCACATAATTCCATAGCTTGGGATGTTCCTGCCATTCATCAAGCAAACGAGGCGCTTCACCTGCCAATAATCTTCTTGGGGCAACACTCATGATTACAGGAACTTGTTCGTCTTGGTCTACTTGCAAAATACTTTTTGCAAATTGTTTTGCCGTTTCTGTTTTTCCGCACGACTTTGGTCCCGTTAGTAAAATAGCGCCGGAAGCATTTAATTTTTGACAAATTTCTGACTCGATGATTCGTGATACATAGTCCATTTTTTTTCTGCAAAGATACAATAATCACCTCACTTTACAAATTATTTCAAATTTGCTTTACAGTTTGACAAGAATTTGTTTTACACTTTGACAGGAATTTGTTTTACAGTTTGACAAAAAACGGTTTCCTTACCTCAACCTCACTTCCACCAGCACCGGATTGTCGTCTTCTTTTACGGAGGCGGCGACTTGCGGGTTTAATACATGCTTCATGAACGGCAGATGCTTCTCTAAAGAGTAGGGAGGGATAAGTATCAGAAGGCGGTTATCTTCTGTGATTGCGGCAATATGATATTCAGACCCAAGCGGACCGGATTGCAAAATCTCCATCTTGCTCCAGAACCACTCTTTTTCTTGCTTGTGTTTGATGCCCCAAATCATGCCCTCATGCGCTCCTTGCACAACTATTTGTAGTGCATAATAATCGTTGCTTTCAAGAAAATTATACACGGACGCATATCCGTTTTGCAATA
>WRBG01000123.1 GCA_009784635.1 Bacteroidales bacterium
CAGAAATAGGTTTCAGTTTTAACGATTTTTTAACCGACGATTTCACAGAAGAGGGCGTAAGGAGGGCTATTGTAAACGGTGTGTCGTTCTTCTCCAGCACAGCAACAGTGCCTAGGCCCTCAGGCCCCATGCCGCATGTGAAGGACATTGTAGTGGATACTCACGCTATGACCATTACCGTGGATGCCATCAATTATGATAAAATCGAGTGGAGGTCGTGCGGCATTGTCGTTGGCAGGAACGAGGAGATAGCCATCAATAATGATGGGTACAATCTTTGTAAATATGTGCAATTTACTCTAATCGGAAAAGGTGGACAGTTATTTTCTCAACCGTTTTTGATTTTACAATAATCCCAAAAAACAACGCATATGGTCGTCGTGTTTGAACCTGTTATCAATTTCTTCTTTATCATTCTCAAGTTCTTTTTAGGACTTTTCGGAATCATTTTTTAAGAAGAAATTCCAACTCTTTTGCAGGCGTATCTGCCAACAGAATATGCTTGGGCTGCACATCATGGAGACTAATAGGCGCCGGAATCGCGCTCTAAGGCATCTCGCAGGTAGTTACCCAACTCGTGTTCAAAAAAGAACTCCTTTTCTCCAAATGCAGGCTGTAGCTGGTCGAACCAAGTGGCGGTAGGGTTGAACTTGGCAAAAAAGGGCTTGGCCACCCAATCGGGATTACGTCCTTGAATAAAACGAAGCACAAATAGTTTTTCCCCGGCGGCTTCGCTGACCCCAAGAATTTGTATCTTACCCGCGTGGTCGCTCATGCTGGGTCCTCTTACCGTCCGGCAAATACCGCTCACTTTTTGATAGGCTTCGCGGAAAATCATTTGACATTGGGCTAAGGGGATTTCAAAATAGTGCTTGGAACCGGTGTCGCGGGCTACAAACATGTAGTAAGGAATACATCCTAATTCCACCTCGCGCCTCAGCATTTGGGCCCAAATATTGGAGTCATCGTTGATGTGCCTAAGCACGGGCGATTGGGTGCGGATTTGGGCGCCGGTATTGAGGATGCGCTGTATGGCTTCCTGTACGGCAGGCGTAGACAACTCCACGGGATGGTTAAAATGTCCCATAACGGAGAGGTGTTTTCCGGAGCGGATGATATCGTCAAAAAGCCGGATTATCTCGTCGGCATCCTCATCGGTGGTAAACCGGTAGGGCCAATAAGCCAAGGATTTGGTGCCTATTCTAATGTTTCTGATTTGCTCCATGTCGGGAGCAAGCATCGGCTCAATATGGGCCCTAAGCAAGGAGGCATTCATGGTCATGGGGTCTCCTCCGGTGAAAAGAATGTCTGTCACCTTGGGATGGGCTTTTATATACTCGATATAGAGTTCATAATCCTCCTTGATGGAAAATTTCATATTGGGCAGTCCGGAGAATTGGGGCCAGCGGAAACAAAAGGTACAGTAAGCGTGGCAGGTTTGCCCGGGTTTGGGAAAGAGGAGTACCGTTTCGCGGTATTTGTGTTGCAATCCATGCAGGCGCACCCCTTTAAACTCCGGAACATTGTGTTCTTGTCCCGATGGATTGGGATTGAGTTCTCTGCGGATATTTTCGATGGTGGCTTTGAGCTTTTGTTCATCGCCCGTGGCCATCAGAGCAGCCACTTCATTGTAGTGATGGTCTTGCAGCATCCCGCGGCGGGGAAAATTCAGCGTAAAAATGGGGTCGTCCTTTAGTTGATCCCATTGAATAAGTTCATCGGTTACATAATTGTTGGTCTTAAACGGAAGTACGCGCCCAACCACCTCAATGGCCTCGCGATCTTCTTTGGAAATGGAGGCGGATTGTGGGATATTTGTGTAATTCTGAAGGTTGTATGAGAGGTATTTTTTCATAAGATTTGTTAAGGATAGCATCCTCAAAGTTGGAGACGTAGGCAAAATGGCCGCTTGAGGCAATGTGCATACAAACGAAAAAGGCGGCCTAAAAAATTATTTTTAGACAGCTCAAGGGAAAATATAGAAAAGCGCAGATTATTTAGCGGCTTCCACAGATACTTTCCTAAATTCTTTAAGCAGTTTACTCAATTCGAGGGCAGCTTTGCGGGCACGGGTACCGGCGGCTTTATTTCCTTTTTCGATTTGTAAATCAGCGTTTTTCACAAAAACGTCTGCTTCGGCTTTGATTTTCTCTACCAGTGTTTTCATAGTTTTTAATTGAAGTCTAAGATTTCACCGCAAATATAGTATTATTGCGGGAATATAAAAAAAAACTATTGTACAACAAAGCCAACTGATAGTATATATCCTTGGTTATCAACTACTGTAATTATGCACCGACCATGTTGTGGAGCGATTGTGATTTCGTGAAAATCTTTTGTTAAACAAAGATATTCATCATCCAAATGCCAAAAAACGGTTGCTTCCGGGTCATTATGCGCCAGCCGAATGGAGACGTTCCCGCGGCTTCCGTCCAACTGCTTGGGTATAGAAATGACTGCTCCGGATTGGGGATAAATGAACTGCATGGGAACGTGGTCTCCGGCCGCGCTGCCGGGGAGGTAGGGGGGAAGCGCCTCATACAAAGGATGCCGCTGCTTGTAGTACCACGCCCAAGCGGGAGGAAGCACAAAGAAGCTTTTGGTTACTATTTGTGTGTGGCTCACGTCATTGGCATAAACCCTAAAGCGATGGTCGGGCGTGAGCGTTACCAAGCGGTGGTAGGGACAGGGGTCGCTTGTGGCTCCCTGTGGAGAGGTCAGCAGGATATCAACGTCCGGGCAAAAACGTCCTTTGAGGTGTCCCGATTGGCGACATACTTCTACTTCTATCAAATCGGGCGGCGTAAACCAAGGGGAGGAAGGGAGGAGGTTGAAGATGTCAAAAAGGATGGGGCCGGCCGTTTTGGCGCCTACAAGTCCGGGCTTGCCCTCCCCATTGGCATTTCCCACCCAAACGCCAACCACATATTTGGGGGTAACTCCCACAGCCCAAGCGTCCCTAAATCCATAGCTCGTTCCTGTTTTCCACGCGATTTGTTGCATGGAGGGAATGTTTCGCCAGTCAATCTCTTCGGGGCGGTTTACCTCTTTGATTGTCTCAAAGGTGTGCCAGACGGCGGCGGGGTCAAAGGGGGATTCGGGAATGGGCGCCTTCTCTATCAACGCTTTTGCCATGTTTCTGTATATGTGGGCGATATCCCAAAGGCTGCCCTCTGCCCCGCCAAGGATAAGGGAGAGGCCGTAATGTACGGCGGGTCGGCGGAGCGTACCCATGCCCGCTTTTTGGAGCAGATGGTGGAATTTAGGAACTCCGTACATGCGTAACATATTTACCGCCGGAATATTAAGAGAACGCGCCAATGCCTGCGATGCGGGAACGGCGCCCTCAAACTGCATATTGAAGTTTTGTGGCGTAAATCCGTTGACATTTATGGGAATATCGGGGAGGAGGCTGTGGGGTAAAATCGTCCCTTCCTGCAAAAGGGCGCAATAGAGAAAGGGCTTTAAAATGCTGCCGGTGCTTCTAGGGGCGCGAACCACATCAACTTGATTTCCGGAAGTCTTTTGGTCAAAACGCACATTCCCGCAATAGGCAAGCGGCGCTCCGGTCTCGACATCCAACACAATGGCGGCCATGTTTCTAATGTCGCTACGGAGCAACTCATCGTTCCAACGCTCCAAAAGCGCTTCCACGCGCAGCTGGATTCCCTTGTCTATGGAGGATTGAGCATATACCCCGCGTTGGGTTTGGTAGTGATGACTCACCAAGTGAGGCGCATATTGAGGCAAAGGTTGCGGCTCTTGAGGCAAGGGTTCCCCAAGGGCCGCCTCGTAGGTAATGGAATCTATTTTTCCCTTATCCAAGAGTTTTTTAAGAAGTCGATTTCTTTTTTGCATCAGCAACTCCCGATTTTTAGAAAGGTGGAGCATCGAGGGCGCATTGGGCAAAACGGCAAGAGTGGCCGCCTCTGCCCAAGAGAGTTGGGCCGAAGGATGGCCAAAGTAGCGCCAAGAAGCAGCTTCTAACCCCACCACGTTGCCGCCAAAAGGGGCGTGGGAGGCATAGAGCGCCAATATCTTCTTTTTGGAATACCTACATTCAAGCCTAAGGGTCAAAACCACTTCGATACATTTTTCTATATAGGTGCGCGGCTTATTCCTGTATAGACGAATCGTTTGCATACTTAGGGTACTTCCTCCGCTTACCACCCGCTTATGGCGCAGGTTTTGAACAAGGGCCCGCGCCATAGATACAGGGTTCACCCCCGGATGATAATAGAAGTATTGGTCTTCAAATTGCAGGAGGCAAATACTGAACTTGTCCGGTACCGTATTCATAGCCGGAAAACGCCACTGTCCATCGTCGGCAATCCGTGCGCCCAGCAATTCGCCGTTGCGGTCGGTTACCACCGTCGCATAGGGAACCCGGAACAGGCTTCGGGGGAGGGAGAGGTAAAAAGCGAGGAGCAAAAGCGCTAATAACGACACCACCAACACCGCCCGCTTATTGCGCAACAGACGGATGCAATTTGCTAAGATATTATGTTTTTGGATGTTCACAACAACCGCTCCTCGACCGCCATCTTTACCAGATGCGCCGTATTGTTCACTCCTAATTTTGCTTGAAGGTTTTTGCGGTAACTGCGGATGGTTTCGTAGCCAAGACACATCTGGTCTGCTATTTCCCTACTTGTAAGGCCGGCCGAAAGCAGTTTCAAAAGTTCGCGTTCCTGTCGGGTAAGGATTACTTTTTTGTTTCTCTCTTTTTTAAGCACCAAACCCGCTTCGTCACACAAATAACGCTTACCCGAAGCCACGACCCGAATCCCCTCCATGATTTCTTCCGATGTAGCGTTTTTCAATACATAACCCGAAGCGCCGTTATTGAGTACGTGCGAGATGACCGCATATTCGGCAAAATTGGTCAGCATCAATACATTCATAGCAGGATATTTCGCTTTTAACAAGGGGCATAAATCCATCCCGCTCCCATCGGGCAAACCAACATCAAGCAAAAGCACATCGGGTTGCGATTTGGCAAGCATCGCCCAACAACCGGCAATGCTGTACGCCTTTCCCGTTAAACAGGCAACCCCCGACTCAATAATATTTTTCTCAACACCATCAATCACTACTTGGTGGTCATCCACAATGGCAACTGTTATCATAATTCAATCCTCAATTCGACATTCGTTTCCGTTCCCTCATCGCTCGACACCATATTCATGATACCGCCAAATGACGCAACGCGGGTGCGGATGTTTTGCAATCCTGTGCCTTGCATAACTGCTGAGGGGTCAAATCCGCAACCGTTGTCCTGCACGGTAAAGGCTATGCGGGCGGGTTCTTGAATGATTTGCACAAGGATTTGCGAGGCGCGGGCATGTTTTAATGAGTTGTTCACCAATTCGTAGAGCGTGCGGTAAATCATCGTTTCTATTTTTGGCTCAAGGCGCGTATCGTTGCCGTACCATGAGAAGCTCACGTTGGGCAGGACATTACAAAAATCGCCAACGGCCGTTTTGAGTCCAAAGCGGGCGAGCGAATCGGGCATCAGGTGGTGGGCAATGCGGCGAAGTTCCTGCGCTGAGTCGTTGAGCAGTGTAAGGGCATTGTTGCAACGAGTTACGTCCAATGCTCCATGAAGCAGGTCATTCTTCAGATTTTCGATATTCATCTTGCTGCCTGTGAGCATACTTCCCAGTCCGTCGTGCAGGTCGCGGGCTATGCGGGTGCGCTCCTGCACTTCGCCATCAAGCACGGCTTGCGTGGCAACCAACTGTTTTTCCTGTTCCAATTGCTTAATTTTCTGCATGGCAAGTCGCCGTTTTTGAATCATCAAAACGAGCGCGGCCAATACCAATAGCAATACGGCGACGCCCAACAAAATTATCAGCCGCTTTTCAGCCGCCAGCAAGCGGTTTTCGGTTTCGAGCGAGGTGATTTGCAGTTCTTTTTGCTCTACTTCAAATGATATTTTCAG
>WRBG01000124.1 GCA_009784635.1 Bacteroidales bacterium
AGCGGCAAAAATGAAGAAGCCGCAGACGAATACCTGATGGCCATGCGCAGCAGTTCCGGTTCTTTTGCCGAACAAGCCACCCTCCAGTATGCCCGAATTTCCTACCGGCTCGAAAAGTACGAAGACGCCCTCAAAGGCTACAAAACCCTCTCCGAAATCGCCATTTTAGACAATAATAAAACAGAGGCCGAGATAGGAAAAGCCCGTGCCTACTATAAAGAGCAACGGTTTGAAGAAGCTGCCATTCAAGCCCAAAAAGCATCCCAAATCCTTGGATTGTCCTCCGTCATTGTTCAGGAGCTCTCCTATATCGAGGCCAAATCCCTCCAAGCCACCGGACAGCGGGAACCGGCCATGGCCCTTTTTCAAAAATTAGCCTCCGAGACCTATTCACCCATTGGGGCCGAATCGGCCTACATCTTGATTCAAGACGCCTATAACTCCGGAAATTTTGAACAGGCCGAAGAAATGATTTACGCCCTCTCCGACAGCGACTCCCCTCAGCATTACTGGATTGCCCTCAGTTTTATTATCTTGGGAGACATCTATACCGACCGGGAAGAATACGAACAAGCCTTGGCCACCTACCAAAGTTTATTGGACGAATATAAACCCAACACACCGGATAATATCCACGACATTGTCCGTATGCAGATTCAAAAATGCAACCTCAAAAAAAGCGCCAAACAATGACTACAACATATAAAACAGCCTTTTTAATGGCCGCCTGTATCCTATGTACTCCGGCATTGTACGCCCAAAACACCATCAATCCCAGAGTAGAGGTACAACGCAACTACGAAGGACAGATTATGGCCACCGGTAAACCCAGACTCCTGCACATCATACCGGACTCCATCTCTCAGTTTAACATTATGATGGATTACTCCATATTTGAGAAGCCCTATCGCGACCTCTATAGCTTTACCCCTCTTCCTTTTGTAAAGCTGTTGCCGGCAACAGCTGCCAAACACCCTTGGGTATTGATTCGTTTGGGACTGCTCTATCCCCTTAGTCCGGAAGGCAATTTGTTTATTCAAGCTCCGCTCGACAAACAGTCGGCCCTGCAATTTACGGCAGAACACCGGTCGTTTTGGGAACAGTTACCCTTAGCTTATCAAGATAGAAAAGCGGTGGCTGACCAGACCGGCAACAAAGCCGCCCTGCGCTATGCTTTACGTGGAGACAAGGGCAATTTTGAAATTGGAGGTGCTTACCGCCGCAATCAGTACACTTACTATGGAATAGCTCCTCTTCTTCCCTCTTCTTTTAACCCCGACAGGTTGGCAGACCGAAGTTTTATGCGCGACAGCCTTTCCCATATCTACAATTTCTACAAGGCCGACATGAGCCTGTCTTCGCCCAAAACCACAAAGAATGGAGCCATTTGGGACATCAAACTTGCTTGGAGCATGATAGAAGACCAAGCCAAACTTTGGAAAATAGCCAAAGTCCCGGCCCAAAGGGAAAATTTGATTGGCATTGAGGTAAACGCAGGCGGGCGCTTTATGGAACAACACACCGCGGGAGTGATGGTTACGGGAGCCTATTCTAACGATATAGCCGGCGTGGAATTAGACCGGGGGGTTATCTCGTTTAACCCTTATTATATGTTCCGTACAGAAAGAGGCAGCATAGAGGCCGGAATCATTGCTTCCCATGCCCTCAACTATCGGGAGAGCGATACCCAAAAGGGGAATAAGCTCTTTCTTTACCCCAAAGTTATGGCCTCTTACCAACTCATACCTAAATATTTGGAAGCATATGCCGACCTTAGGGGAGAAGGACGGCTAAACAGCTACCAATCCCTTATGGCAGAAAATCCTTGGCTTTCTTATGACTTGGACCTGCGCAGCAGCCATGCCCCTTGGATAATCCAAGCAGGATTCAAAGGCAAAATAGTAGAACGACTTGGATTTCATATGTATGGACAATATTCCATGACCAAGAACCAGCATTATTACGTAAATACCTCCTACGCCCCCTATGTATCTGACGACCCATCGGTAGTCATCTATTTAAACAACCTCTTTGGACTGTCTTACGCCACAGAAGAAAAACTAACCGCTGCCGCCGCGCTGAGTTGGGACAGCAAGCCTTTCTGCTTGAACCTCAAAGGCGCGTACCACCATTATACCCTCTCTACAGGCACGCCCGCATGGCATAAACCCAATTTGGAATTAAGCCTGAACGCAAGCTACCAATGGAGGGAGCGCATTATTGCCACTGCCTCAGCAGCCTACAGAGGAGGCGTATCCGCCCCTGCCCTGCCTTCGTTAGGAGTCGAGGGCAGCCTCTACTCCGGTACAAACCAAATAGACGGTTTTGCCGATTTGGGACTTATGCTCGAATACCGCTTTGCGTCTCGGTTTGGCATCTACTTAGAGGGGAAAAACCTGCTCAACTCCAAGCAACAATACTACCAGCTGTACACAGAACCCGGCATCAGAGCAGGAGGCGGAATCACCATTAGGTTTTGATGGTTTACTTTTCCGGCAACACGCCGTAGTTATCCATCATTTTTTTGATGGTATTCTTGTACAGCATCCACAGCGCGGGATTGTGCAAGGGACTACCCACCAATACCACCTTGTTATTTTTGTCTAACAAAAAATTGTGCAGTTTCCGGTTTTTAGGGAGCTGGGGATTTTGCTTGACAAAGTTCGCGTTCTGATCTATAAATACCGGATAATCAAATTTATCAGCCTTAAGCGCTGCATATACCTTGTCCAAGTCTTCTTCTTGAGGCGTGAATAGATAGACAATACTTAACCATTGGGACAATGAATCGGCATAGACAACAATATCGTCCCATTCGTACATTCTACTTGCCCTGCAAGAGGTGCAATCAAGCGCATTGAACCAAATAACCATTTTGATGGGAACTTCTGTAAAACCGGTTAAAACCGTATCTCTGCCATTCCATACGGCATTTAGTCCTGTCGAAATGGCAATTTGCTGACCCATAAATCGTTCCACATCCTTTACAAGGCGGTTGTTGGCGCAGGAACAAAAAATAAGCAACGGTAATACATGTATAAATCTCATTGCTGTCTTCGACTGATTATTGATGTATTACCTTGACTGTATTCCACTGGCTTCAGTAACGATGACAAAGATGCTTCCATAACGAATAAAATAGGTGGGCGCAATATCTCTTCTGCCCTCTATGGTTGTAAAATAAGTCGTTTCTTCGATAGTATTAGGCTCAAGAATAACTGGTAGAGAGAAAGATACGGGCTGTACCGATTCTCGAAGTTCCTTTCCATTCTTGGGAAGCCCTTTAAGTTGATACACCAACAGAGAATCGGGGTAAACTTCCCTGTAACCAAGTAACCTGTTTCGCTTTTCGTCAAAAACAAAGATGGCCGGCGCTATATCATCGAAGTGAAAACGACACACAAGCAATCCATCCATATCGTAAACTTCCAATATATCACGGGTAAGTCCATAAATATAACTCCTACCGCTACGGTTTAGCAAACTGTCTGTCCTAAATACTTTATGGGAAACTCCACGGAACAAGGTATAGAAGTAGTTTTGACCCATAAAAGAGTGGCCATAATAAAGGATATTATTGATACGGTTTTGCTGATTAATTATTGGATTAGAATGCTGACGATTGACACTACGCCTAAGGTTAAGTTGCCAGTCATAAAAATCGATTCTGTTCTGATACTTGTAGGCAAACACTATACATGAATCATTGGCATATAATCCTCCCATATTTTTGTCAAAAAATCTGTCGTTTAACGATGTAGCGCCATAAGGTAATGTCCGAGCCAGTTTGTTTGTGTAAAGATTATGAATTTTAATGGAAGCTTCCGGAAAAAATTCATCGTACACAATAAGCGAATCGCGTAAAATGTAGGGACGATTCATTGAACTGGTGACTCCGGTAAACCCTGATTGGAGCAAAACGGAATGTCCGGACGAGTTTAAACGGTATTTCCTCATTTCATTTTTACGATTCACGTCCATAGTATACAAAAACGGAGATGAAGACCTAAGGATTTGAAGCATTGCATCCGGTTGTTGCATTTCATCTCCTATTGCCTGTACAAAAGAGTAATCCGATGCAGAATGTATTTGAAGAGCATTTCTTGTACAAATGATGAGAAAGTCTTCTTTAAGCTCCATGTGGAGTGGTTCTCTAGTTAGAGGGAAACGCTCACTGGTGAGTCGATGTTCCTGTGGAAAAGATTTTTGTTGAACGATATGGCTACTTGTCGCCGAGGAGAAAATGCAAAGCCATAATAAACAAAGCAGGCAAAACAGTAAAATGCGCTTCATGGGCTATTCTTTTGCAAGTATTCCTTAAGTCCAGGCAGGTGATAAACAGAAATAGCATCTTCCATGTCGTTATCTCCTCTATATCCGTACAATGTAAAAGTACGCTCATCTACAGTAAATACATAAGGATTTGGCTCGGAAAAAGAATATCGGCAAACAGGCGTTCCATCTTTATCAAACACTTCCAAAACGGGCCTCAAATAACTATTTGCTTGAAATTCTCTAGGCGATTTTCCAGAATAATACGCATATAGGAAGTGTTCGCCCAAAAAAGACCCACCGTAAAAAGTTACATTATCCTCAAGGTTTTTAGCAATAATGGGTTTGTTCTTTTGATAATTCAAGCGTTTTTTTAGTCTTAAGTTCCAGTCCATGAAATCGATTTTGTCTTGATATCTGTACAGATATACGACGCATGAATCATTAGCACAAAGGATCCCCAAGTTCTCATCATACAGGTGTTGTCCTTGTGATGACGTTCCCCATTTCCAGGTAATAACGGGATGTTCTTGATTAAGGTGATGTACCCTAAGGGCCGGCTCAGGGCTAAATTCATCGAATACCAAGAGTGAATCTCTGCTGATTACAGGTCGATTCATAAAACCATATCCTTTGTTAACCGTAAAGCTGACTATTTCTTTCAGTTGCATGGCTGAATCAAGTGCCATTTTATATACCGTGGCCGCTCCTCGGGGTGATACATCCCACAGGTAAAAATATGGAGAATTGTTTGTAGAATGGATAATCTCCGGAGTAATCCATTCGCCCGGTCCTCGGCCTTTGCGCCCGAAAGATCCCCTATAAGTATAGTCAGAAAGTGAATATGCTTGAAAGAAAACCTCCGGAAAATAATTAACCAAATTCGATTGACAAAGAATAAGGTAATCATTCTTTACGTGCATTTTAACAGGAGAAAAAGCATCTTGAATGGGAAAGGTACCTCTTACCGTTAACTCTGCCTCAAATAAGAAGTGTTTGCTATTGACAGAATTACACGTCAGACAAGACATAAACAGCAAAACGACAATAAAGTAAAATATAAATCTGTACATCTCTAAGCTATTTGTGATAACATACAATTAATTTAATAAACAGGCTATTCAAAAACATGAATAGCCTATCTAAAAACAAGTGGTTCTAACATTCGCTATCTTCGGTCCACCAAGTAGCCTTTATATCAATACAGCCACTACAATATACAATCCACATACCCTCCCAACCATCAGGTCTAGGTGCACAACTCGCATTGTATGAACATGGTTCATCGCCTGCTAATTTCGGTTTTTGAACTTGCGCCAGTGCTTCTATGTTTTGGCGGATAAGATCTTCTTTTGCAGTGTTATGGTTTGCGTAGATACCAAGACAAATTGCTATGGCGCCGATAAAGATAGTCGTTACTATAAGATTTTTTTTCATTGTTGTTTGTTTAACGTCCGTTCCTTACACAGACATTAGGTAAATCTTGCTCTTTTGGCTTCGCAAGTGTCTTGCCCCGTTTTTACAATGGCTCCGGCTCCACTGATGTCCAAAATTTTTCAACATACACATACAAAATCAGCGCGGACAA
>WRBG01000125.1 GCA_009784635.1 Bacteroidales bacterium
ACCACAAACCGGCATATCCGTTTTGAACGTTTTTGGTTTTAATCCATCCTTTAAATTCCACGATTTTGCCGGCAAAATCCTCTCTCGGAAGATTCTTGCCGATAAGACGGAATGGTCCCGAATTATGTGGGTCGCTCAGCCTTTCCACCTTAAAGCTTAGCAAGCCACTTTGTTTTTCCATGTGGTCTAATGAGGAAACGAATCTTTCACCACTTGCGTACCAGTGGGCAGGAAATGAATTACTTGAGGGATGTCTTACCTCAAAGTCAAGATTCCAACCACTAAGGTCCAAGCCAGCTTCCTCAGGCTCCGGAACAGGAACAGGCTCGGTTTTGCAACTGCACAGAAAAACGGACAAAAGAACGACTAAAAATTTTAGATTCCGGCTCATGTTTCTGATTATTACTTGTAGTTTCAATTAACAAATGGTAAAGATACTAATTTTTGTGTAATCCACAAATCCAAAGATGCCGGATGCCGCAAAGGGACGCATCCGCGCCGACCGGTCTACAGAATAGCATACCTCAAGGTATATATGTTGTCTTTATGCTTACCTTTGCCCCATGGAAAAAATAGGACTTGCGGCCGACCATGCCGGCTTTGCTTATAAGGAAAGAGTTAAAGAACACCTTATTGAACAAGGATATACCGTTGTTGATTTGGGTACGTATAACGACCAAAGCATGGATTATCCGGATGTAGCGCATCCTTTGGCCATGGCCGTGGAGCAAGGCGATGTAACCATGGGTATTGCCCTCTGCGGCAGCGGTAACGGCATGGCCATGGCCCTCAACAAGCATCGGGGCATACGGGCGGCCCTTTGTTGGACGCCCCAAATCGCCGTCCTTGCACGCCAACATAACAACGCCAACGCTTGCGCGCTTCCCGCCAGATTTGTTTCCATCCAAACGGCGCCGGACATTGTGGACGCCTTTTTGCGCACAGCTTTTGAAGGAGGCCGGCACCAACAAAGAGTAGAAAAAATTCCATGCTAATCATCCAAAAGCCCATACAACCGGAATGGGGGGAGCTTTTGCCCGAATCCTGTCCTCTGGGAATTGTTTTGTCGCTGGACAAGCCCTACGGTTGGACTTCGGCAGATGCCGTCCGCAAAATCAAATTTGTCCTCCAACGGCAATGGCGCATCAAAAACCTTAAAGTCGGACACGCCGGCACCTTAGACCCTTTGGCAACCGGTATCTTGCTGATTTGCATTGGAAAGGCGACCAAAGCGGCGGAATCGTTACAGGCTCAAGAGAAAGAGTATATTGCCTCTATCCGTCTGGGCGCCACCACTCCTTCTTTTGATTTGGAAAAAGAGATTGACCAAACATTTCCGTATACGCATATTACAGAGGACGCAATCGCAAATACGCTCCTCGGCATGACAGGCCCTCAGCAACAAATTCCTCCTCAGTTTTCGGCCAAAATCATAGACGGAGTCAGAGCCTACGAATGGGCGCGTTCCGGTATTCAAACCGCACTCAAACCTGCGCAAATAGAAATTTACGAAGCCAAACTGCTGCAATGCAGGCTTCCGGACGTGGTGGTGCAGATTAGATGCAGCAAAGGCACCTACATCCGCGCTTTTGCACGGGACTTGGGCTTGGCCTTAGGCAGCGGAGCCCATCTTACCGATTTGGTACGCAGCAAAAACGGTCCTTTTTTGCTCGACCGTACCATCACTATGGAAGATTTTTCCAAAATTTTTACACAAAAATGAAACTTTTTTGTTTTCATTGCGTATAAAAAGGGTTATTTATTGCCAAAATATGAAACTTGCCCAATTTAAGTACAACCTTGCTCCGGAGCATATTGCCAAATACCCCACCAAACATCGGGACGAATCCAGACTGATGGTCCTCAGCCGCCAAACGGGGGCCATACAGCATCATGTCTTTAAAGATTTGGTGCGGTTCTTGGACGAAAAAGACCTGCTGATTCTCAACAACACGCGGGTATTTCCCGCCCGTTTGTACGGCAACAAGGAAAAAACCGGAGCCGAAATCGAAGTATTCCTTCTGCGGGAACTCAATAAAGAACAACGCCTTTGGGATGTTTTGGTAGACCCTGCCCGCAAGATTCGAATCGGAAACAAGCTCTATTTTGGAGAAAACGACGCTTTGGTGGCCGAAGTCATTGACAACACCACCTCTCGGGGGCGTACCCTTAGGTTTTTATACGACGGCAGCTACGAAAGTTTCAAGCATACCCTTTTTAAGCTTGGCGAAATGCCCCTGCCCAAATGGATACGCAAAAAAGTGGAGCATCAAGATTCGGACCGCTACCAAACCATATTTGCCAAGCACGAAGGAGCCGTAGCCGCTCCTGCCGCCGGTCTTCATTTCAGCAGAGAATTGTTTAAGCGATTAGAAATTAAAGGTGTGGAAAGAACCGAAATCACCCTGCACATGGGCTTGGGTCATTTTCGCACCATAGATGTGGAAGACCTTTCCAAGCACAAAATGGATTCGGAGTCGGTGCATATTTCCGAAGAAAGCGCCCACCTAATCAACGCGACCAAAGCATCCGGACGCCGAGCGGTAGCCGTGGGCGTAACCGTACTCAGAGCCATTGAAACATCGGTAACCACCAAAAAAGAAATCAAGCCTTTTTCGGGATGGACCAATAAATTCATATTCCCGCCCTACGAGTTCAGTATTCCCGACGCCCTAATCAGCAATTTCCAGCTTCCGAGTTCTACCATGCTTATGTAGGTAACGGCCTTTGGGGGATTTGACCACGTCATGCATGCCTATCAAGTAGCCCTTAAAGAGGGGTACCGGTTTGGGGTATACGGAGACGCCATGTTGATTATATAAGACCGAGGAGTGGGAAGATGAGCGGAGATGAATTGTTATACCTTACGGCATTAAACCTGACCCTGCGTTATCGGGGCGGCGCTGCCCGCGCCTTGGTGGAGCATTTTGGAACGGCTTCGGAAATATTTAGGCAGACGGCTGCCGCCTTGTCCAAGACCACCGGCATGACTATGGACATTACCACCAAATTACTGTCCAAACAAAACCTACAAGCAGCTGAGGCAGAAATAAATTGGACGCATCAACAAGGAATCAGAACCTATACTGTTTGCGACCCCTCCTATCCCAAACGGCTCTTCCACTGTCCGGACGCCCCCGTAATACTTTACCAAAGCGGGCCGGCGAACCTTTCTCCACCAAAGGCCCTTGCCGTTGTCGGCACCCGCAGCGCCACTCCCTACGGACTCCATACCACCGGACAAATCATCAAAAATTTGGCGGCAAGAGGTCATGACTGTGCTATTATCAGCGGATTGGCATACGGCATTGATATTGCCGCCCACCGAGCTGCTTTGGATGCGGGACTGCCTACCATTGCCGTTTTTGCCTTTGGATTGGACCATATACAACCGGCCCAACACCTTGCTACCGCTAAAAAAATTATGGAACAGGGAGCCTGTGTCAGCGATTTTCCTACTAAAACAATGATTACCAAAGCCAATTTTCTAAAACGAAACCGGATTATTGCCGGCTTGGCAGACGGAGTATTGGTGATTGAGTCCAAAGAAAAGGGAGGAGCCCTCATCACCGCCGAAATCGCCCAGTCCTACGACCGCGAAGTGATGGCTGTGCCCGGACGGTGGGGCGACCTCTGTTCCCAAGGCTGTAACTCCCTAATAAGAGAGCAGAAGGCCGCCTTGGTAAACAAGGTGGAGGATATAGAGCAACAATTAGGCTGGACGCCCTCCAAGACAGAGGTTCCCGCTGCTTTCATGCAGGAACGAGACCTTATAGACGCCGGACTCCTCCAAGCCCTCGAACAGGGGCCCTGCTCCATGGACCAACTCTACCGCATGAGCCGGATTCCCTTGCCGGAACTCTCGGCTCGACTTATGCGTTTGGCCATCAAGGGAAGTATAAAACGCATACACCAAAATCAATATTGTTTATCATGCTGATAGATACCCATTGTCATTTATATGCCGATGCCTTTGATTCCGACAGGAAATCTGTGGTAGAAAGGGCTATACAGGCCGGCGTACAGCGGGTTATTTTACCCGGCATTGACAAAAAGCACCATCCGGCGCTCATGCGCACCCTTGGAGCGTTTCCCGAATTTTGCCTGCCCGCCATTGGACTTCATCCCACTTCTGTGGACGCCGGTTATAAAGTCGAGTTGGAATTTGTGGCCCAACAACTTAAAGAGGCCAAATATACGGCCATAGGAGAGATTGGCATAGACGGCTACTGGAGCCGCGAATTTATGGCCCAACAGCGGGAAGCCTTTGAACAACAAATCGAATGGGCGGCTGCTTACGATTTGCCGGTGATTATCCACAGCCGAAATTCTTTTGACGAACTCTTTGAAATCCTGTACCGCCGGCGCAGCCTCCACCTCAGAGGCGTCTTTCATGCTTTCTCGGGAAGCTACGAGCAGTTTAAGCAGTTGCAAAAATGCGGCGACTTCAGCATCGGAATCGGAGGAGTGCTGACTTACAAAAACGCCGGACTTGCCCAAACGGTGGCCAAAATCGCCCCCTCTTTTTTATTGCTCGAAACCGATGCCCCTTGGCTCGCGCCCGTCCCCCATAGAGGCCAGCGCAACGAGAGCGCCCACCTTATATTTATAGCGCTGCGATTATCGGAATTACTTGAGAAGCCTTTTGAAGAAATCGCCTCCATAACCACCCAAAACGCTTGCAGGTTGTTTCGCTTATCGTATCTTTGTACATTATGAGTCCCCACATTCTGATTATCTATACCGGAGGCACTATTGGCATGAAGCAAGACCCCCAAAGCGGGGCGTTGGTGCCTTTTAACTTTTGGCAAATCACAGAAGAAGTGCCGGAACTTAAACGATTCGACTATCAATTGGATGCCCTCTCCTTTACTCCTTTGGTGGATTCTTCCGACATTAGGCCGGACTTTTGGATACAATTGGCGCAGACTATCAAGCAACATTACGACACATACGACGGTTTTGTGGTATTGATGGGAACCGACACTATGGCTTACACAGCTTCTGCCTTGAGTTTTATGCTCGAAGACTTGGAAAAGCCCGTGGTTTTTACCGGCAGCCAGCTTCCCATCGGCATGTTGCGCACAGACGGCAAAGAGAATTTTATTTCTGCCGTGGAAATGGCCGCCGCCAAAGGTCCGGACGGGAGGCCTCAGGTTCCGGAAGTGTGTATATTTTTTGAAAATCAACTATTTCGCGGAAACAGAACCACCAAGTACAGCGCCGAACAGTTTAACGCCTTTCGCTCGCCCAACTTCCCGCCTTTGGCCGAAGCGGGCATACGCATCAAGTACAACAACGGCTTTATCCGCTACCCCGAAACTTGGGGCAAGCCTCTAAAAATCCACACCAGCCTGTGTTGTGATTTGGCTATCATTAAATTATTCCCGGGCATTCAAGAAAAGACCGTCAAGGGTATATTGGCCATACCCGGACTTAGGGCGGTTATTTTAGAAACCTACGGGTCCGGCAACGCGCCCACCCTCCCTTGGCTGATTCAAGCCCTCAAGAACGCCATAGAGGGAGGCATACTTGTCTGCAACGTGAGCCAATGCCATGCGGGCAGCGTTGCCATGGAAACCTATGCCACCGGCATACTTTTAAAGCACGCCGGCGTGCTCGGCGGACACGATATTACCACCGAATCTGCCGTTGCAAAAATCATATTATTAACAGGTCAATATAATGACAACAAGATTATTAATGAAAAATTTGACACCAACATCAGAGGAGAAATTTCAATTTGATAGTACGTATATGAAAATTTTTGCGTACATTGCGCCATATTTTGTGACTCTATGACGAGCAGCATGCGTTTTTGCCAACACAATAAACAGGGAGAGGTG
>WRBG01000126.1 GCA_009784635.1 Bacteroidales bacterium
AATATCTACTATCTCTATAGGCAATCTATTTCTATAAACAATGGGCGTGTACTCGTCTCTCGTCCCGTAATCTTGTAGCCAATAATCCAAATGTGCCGCGTTTATATCAATCGCAATTCCAAAGCTATGGGCGCTAAGTTGGTCAGAGTCAGCGATAGTGCGCCAATGGTAGGCACCTGCAGATTGGAGATAAGCAGCCCAATCCGGATGTTTGTCCAATTGGTCCGATATTTTTAACAGTTGTTTGTCCACATTGTTGATAGTTGTCACCCAAATGGTTTGGCCAATGGTTTGGGGGCACCACACGATCTTTATTAGGCGCTACTGCACTTCTTCGGGAGTACTTCCGTAAATCTTCTTGAAAAAGGCTTCGTTCCTAATCCTGCCGGGGTCGTGGTTACGTTTAGGCGGAGTATCCAATTTGCCCTTGGGGTATGAATATGCGAACATATCTTGAATATCAGGATTTTTCAGCAGCTCAATATGGGATTTGGGCTGTCCATCGTCGTACAGCATTTTTGTCTGGTCGTGAAATATCAGATAGCCATTTTGGTAATCCTTGATGTGAGATGGATAGGCCGCCATTAGTTTTTGCACCTCCATGGGATGGTCGCAAACAAGCACAGGATTCAATGCGTATTCTGATAGGGCATCAAGAAAATGATGGCTCAATAAACCTAAGTTCTTTGGGTGAACCCATTCGCCATGGGGATTATTGCGGTAATAGGTATAGGGCGTTTCAAAAGTCAAGGCTAATGTTTTACCCCGATACTGCTCCCATATCCATCCCTCTATGCAGTACTCCGGAAGATGAGAGAAAAAGAGGTCGTCCTCGCCAAGGTAGGGATTTTGTTTCGCATGCAGGCGGGCAAAGCTCATTTGTTGTTGAAAATAAGACTGCGAAGTAGAGATGGCAGTATGTATCCAAAAACCCGCACGGGGTGTGGTTTGGCTGTGCATGTTCAGCGCTATATCCAAGGGACGACCGGCAGACAGTCGCTCTATTGTTCTTTTAATCGCCTGTACTTCGGGCGCGGTCAGAGAATCGGATGCTCGATAGTTTGCTTCCAAATCTATGCCCTGTGTATTGGAGCGAGACAGTCCATGGGTTACTCCGTCCGGATTGACGCAGGGAAGGATGTAAAAGACCATTTGGCTGCGCCATTCAACTGCCTCCGGCGTTTCGGCAATAAGCGCATCTATCATGCTGTCTACGAACCATCCGGCAGGCGTTTCTCCGGAATGAACACGGGCATGGATGTAGACCCTAAGTTTTTGGCAGGCAGGCACGGACGGATCGGTAATGGTGAGCATTTGTATCGGACGTTGCTGTTTGCTCCAACCAATCGTATCTGCTTGGATAATATGCCTCGAAGTTGTCCATTGGCTAATCCGTTCCTGTAAATAACTGAATGTATAAGGATTATAATACGCTAAATATACGGTGTCGCGGGTAAAATATCTGTTAACATGCCTGTACGCAGCTTCGTGGGCAGCAAATCGTTCAAAATGGCGTCCATCGTATGAGTAAACGGGCCGTACCGGATCGGTATGAAAAAAAAGAAGTTGTATATGCTTTTTGCCAACTCCGGTCATACAAAAATAGAACCAGCGGTTGCTTGGTAAATATGCACTGTCCGTAGGATGTTCCGGATCATTCTGAGGGGTAACGGTGTATGAAAGTTGCCATATACGTTTGCCCACCGAAGATTTTATTTTTCGGGCATCAATTAGTTTTACCTCTTTGATTGAGCCCGACTCGAAATTTGAGCTAATTTGCACGGAATGGTTCATATACCGGATTTTTATCTTTTGCACCACAGGGCCGGCGCTAAAAGCCAAAATCGCCACGCCAAGGGCCAATAATGAATAGCTGATGAGGTCTGTTTTTTTCATGGGATTATATTTTCTGCTTTTGACAGCCACTCCGGTACCGGTAACAATAACATGATCCACTCAATGGTCTCCACACGCTCTTCCATCTCCGGCGTGGGATGCAGGGGATTGCGCTGTCGGGGGGCGGGAAGGCAGCTTGCCAGCAGCATTGCTTCCCTTGCCGTAAGTTCTTTGGCCGGTTTTTGATAATAGCGCTGCGCCGCGGCCTCCACTCCAAATATTCCCGGCCCCATTTCCACTACGTTTAGATACACCTCCAAAATACGCTTCTTCCCCCATAGCCATTCAATCCCCACGGTAAAACATGCCTCCAATCCCTTTCTGACCCAAGAGCGATGAGGCAGCAAAAACACATTTTTGGCCGTCTGCTGCGTGATGGTGCTGGCGCCTCTTAACTCTTTGCCGGCCGCATGCTCCAGACGGGCTTGACGGATGGATTTCCAGTCAAATCCCCTGTGGATGATAAACCGGATGTCTTCGGAGGCCATAACCGCCATGGCCACCTGCGGGCCAATCTCATGGAGCGGCTTCCATTCCCTGCGGATATGGTAGTCGGTATCTTTTCGGTACTCGATGCTCCGTAATGCCATCAACGGAGTGTATGGCACAGGCACAAATTTAAGTACGATGATGGCAACAAGCGAGGTCAGCAGGCAAAACAGGGGAATATATACCAAAAGTATATAAACGCATCTCTTTAGTATCGATTTTATACTTTTAGTGTTTGACATATCGCCGTATTAACTCCATTGCTTCACGCTTCATGTCCCTAACGGCCGGAGAGTCTATCTTGGGCGGAAAGTCAACGACTTTCTGCGCCATCTCGCCCGCTTTTTCCTCCTGTCCGGTATCGGCATAGAGCTTCATGAGCAAATAAAGAGGATAGATTCTGTTGGGCAGGATGTTAAAGGCATACCGGTACATCTGCGCCGCGCGTTCGTAGTCCCCCAGCCCTTTATAGTTGTTGCCCATCACATTGTAGAACATGGGGTCGCTGCTCAGTTGCGCGCCTTCGCGTAATATGGCGTTGCTCTGCGCAAAGCGCTCTGTCCTGTTGAGGGCATGACCGTATTCAAACAGAAAACGCGGATTATCCTTGAGCAGGGGGTAGAGCGCGGCCGATTCCCGACCGGCTTCTCTGTAATGCTGCATCCGGTAAAGCATCCTTGCCTGTTTCCATGCCTCGGCAGCTTCAATCTTTTCTCTGTACATGCCCGACAGTCCCAAACCGATTATGACGAGTACCGTACAGAAAGCGACCGGAACTGCCCGCCCTGCGGCGCCCGAAGACGGACATCCCGCGGCGGCAATAAATACCACCAGCAGGATGGGAAAGGGCAACTGACTGAACGGAAAGGAGAAAATCGCAAAAATCATAACCACAATCAGTCCGTATGCAAACAGGCTCTTGGCCCTAATGAGCCTGTACAGCGCCAAAAACAGGATGGACAACAGCAGCAACATCCCAACCATGCCGGTCTCTACCCCCGTTTGCAGGTACTCGTTAAAGCTGTATTCCGGCACATCGGCGATGGGAATGGAGGGCGATTCGGGATGTTCCGCAAAATATGCTGCCGAGCCTGCGTGGTACGCTCCAAAGAAACTTCCAAGGCCGGAACCAAATACAGGCTTTTGGGCCATGACTTGAGCAGATACCTTCCATATCAGCAGTCGCCCGTCTGCGGATGCCTTTTTGAGGTAGTAGCCTGCGCCCATGCCCACAAGCAGCAAAGCAGAAACCACAGCAAACATGATAATCTTCTTTTTCCGGTTTACGGAAAAGAAATTTGATAACCACCGCTTGGCATACGGCTGCGTACAAACAACAACAACGGCGCTGACCAACAGCCCAAGGATGGCGGCTCGGCTCATGGCGGCAAAGAAGACGGTAAAAGCAATACAAAAGGAAAGGGCGCTTAACAGGTACAGGGCAAAGTCGGGACTCCTCAAGATGGGCAGCGGGTACTGTTTCATCAGTTTGCATTGCCGGTTAAACTTTGGATAGTATCTGACCATAAAGCCTAAGGCGACTGCCATGCTCGTTGCCAGAAAGCCTCCGTAAGGGCCGGTATTTACATAGGTGCCGGTAAAGGCAAAATTGTGATGGAGGGAAGCGCGGAATCCCGCTGCCTGCATCAGTCCCAATATTGCCTCCCACAGGCCGCAGAACAGAATCGCGGCTATCAAAAACTTTTCCATATGCCTGTATGCCGGCAGCAGGATGCGCAAAGAGCCATATAATACGGCAAAATAGACGGTCTGAAGCCATTTTGAAGAAGCGTCTACTTGGGAAATCAGTTGATAGTTGACCAACAGGTACAAAAGAAACAGCCATACAAGGCCGTCCATGACGCTAAACCTGCCTGTCTTTTTGGAATGGGCAGCAGTCAAGAGCGCTGCCACGGACAAGCCGATAACCGCCCATACAAAGTACCAATCCTGTACATCCAATTCGGGATGGGTGCGGACTAAGGTAATCGCCAACAGGAATCCCGTCCCGATGTATGACAGTAATGCTACAACCTTTCCCATCTTCGTCCGGTATTGATTTTTAACGGAGCCACGCCAACAATGAAGGTCTCCGGAACAGGCCCAAAATAGCGGGAGTCGCTGGAATGTGCAAAGTTATCACCTGCCATAAAGTAGTAGTTCTCCTTGAATATGTAGGTCTGTATGGGCAGATTATTCAGATACACGCCATCCTCCCTGTAGGCAACATCCTCCCCGTGTTCATACATGATGATTCTTTTGTACATCCATGCATGGACCGGATAGAGGTTGATGCTGTCGCCTTTACGGGGTATGTAGAGTGGCCCGAAGTTCAGAATGGTCCAGCCAAGTTCTTCGTTATAGGGAAAACAGATGTGCAGTGAATCGGGGAAGTAATGAGGGCTGACCTGTGTAAAATGCTTTAAAACAACCCCGTCACTCACGGAACTGTTGTGGTACCTGCCCTCACGAATCCAAATCGTATCTCCGGGCAGGCCGATGCACCGCTTCACATAGACCGTACCGATGTCAAATTCCATGGGATGACTGTGGTTAAAAACCACCAAGTCGTTGTAGCTGATGCCGCGGTATCCTTTCATACGCAGGGTTTTAAGTTTACCTCCATCCAAAAAGTCAAGATTCCGGTACAGACGCGCCCCAAAAATCAGCTTGTTCACCACAATGCGGTCGCCGGGGCATATGGCCGGAATCATCGAGCCGGTATGGACCGGATAGCTGTCAAACACAAAAATACGCAATCCAAAGTACAGCGCAAACAAACAGCCCGCGGCTGTAACCATAATCGACAGGACGTAGGCCGTTTTGGAAAAAATGCGCCTGATGTTCATCAGCTTACTGTTCCGGCAATACGCCGTTGTTGTCCATCATCTTTTGGATGGTAGTCTTGTACAGCGCCCATAATGTGGGGTTGTGCAGCGGGTTCCCCACCATGACCACCTTGTTGTTTTTGTCTAACAAAAAGCTGTGCAGTCGCCGGTTCTTGGGAAGCTTGGGGTTTTGCCGGATAAAGGCGGCATCCTTGTCTATGAATACCGGATAATCAAACTTGTCAATTCTGACTGCTCTATCTACGCTGCGCAAATCTGCCCTGCTTGGCGTAAACAGATAAACAATGCTAAACCATGGCGCCAACGAATCGGCATAAGCTGTTATTTTGTTCCATTCATGCATTTTACCCACCTCACAGGAACCGCAGCCAAGTGAATCATACCAAACCACTAATTTGATGGGAACTTCTAAGAAGTCGGTCAACACCGTATCCCTCCCTTTATAAACGGCGTCCCAATCCGCCGACAGAACAATTTGCCGGTTCATGAACTGCTCTATATCCTTGACAAGGCGGTTATTGG
>WRBG01000127.1 GCA_009784635.1 Bacteroidales bacterium
CCATCTAAAAATTTCTCTATAACTTGCCACTGTTTATCGGTTAGGTTGGTTGGGTAATTTGTTTTGATCATCCTTTGTAATTTTCGTGGTTGATAATCACAAAGATACAAAATAATTCTCAACTAACCAACTGATTTGTAAATATATATATTAATTTTTGTTAAATTTAAACAGTTTCTCACAATTACGGAACTATCCAGAAAAATAGTTCGAGCCCTGCCGTTTTCACCATTACGAATACAGGGAGCCATCCGTTGGTAATTTTCCATATTTCCACTTCCTGTGGATGCACCAATGTGGATTGGGATAAGCGTCCGATTGAACCGGGAAAAACAGCAAGCATCCGCGTTGAAATGACGCCTAACGAAACAGGCTACTTCAGTAAAATGCTTGAAATCTACTGTAATATACAGGACTCATCCTTTAAATTGACGATAAACGGAAACGCATACTAGATAAAAATTCCATAGAGAAGTATCCGATGGAAACATGGAGCATGGAGCGAACAAAAAAATTAATAATGAATCGCAGGTAGCCAATCATTAAAAAATCCCTATCTTGCAGCATGAATAAATACCATCAATGAGTTGGCAAAGAGTCATTAAGATTTTTATTTGGCTGTGGTTTGCGTTTATAGCGCTCGTTTTGCTTAAAACGGGCAGCCGTATTTTTGTGGGCGACTGGTTTCCGGTAAACACCACTTCCATGACTCCGACCATTGTCCCCGGCGACAAAATATGGGTAAACAAGCTGATTTTTGGGGCGCGCATCTACAAAAATTTGGATTTCTTGGACGGAAAGCCCTTGGAAACTTTTAGGGTGAAAGGATGGCGAAAGATTCGGCGGGGCGATGTGGTGGTATTCAATGCGCCGATACAAAAATCAAACTTGGATTCGATTGGCTTTAGAATTGACTACGTATATGTAAAACGCTGTATGGGCTTGCCCGGCGATACGGTGAGGATTCATAGACGCGCCGAACGAATCAATCCGCAAGACAGCCTGTACAGGATGAACAGGCATAGATATGTTGGCGCGATATACGTTCCTAAAAAAGGAGATACCTTACACATAAATCGCCAAAACCTAAGGAGATACCGCACGGTGATTGCCTACGAAACAAACGGAATATTGCCTGTGGATTATCATGTATTCCGCAACAATTATTACTTTGTGGGCGGCGACAATACCTTACAGTCCTATGACTCCCGCCATTTTGGTTTTGTGCCCGAAGAATTTATCATAGGCGTCTCCAAGCGGGTGCTGTTTAACAACAGGGACGGCTGGAAGCAAAGATACAAGGGACGCCGTATACTGCATCGCTTTCCCTAAAAAATTATATTTTTGCGGGCTGATTTGACATTTTAACGATACAATATTATGATTAGTTACAAAAACTTAGGATTAGTGAACTCCAGAGCGCTGTTTGCCAAGTCCGTCCAAGGCGGATACGCTATTCCTGCCTTTAATTTCAACAACATGGAGCAGATGCAAGCCATTATAGGGGCCTGCGTCGAGACCAAGTCGCCCGTCATTTTGCAGGTGTCGAGCGGCGCCCGCAAGTACGCCAACCAGACCCTGCTGCGTTATATGGCCCAAGGCGCTGTGGAATACGCCAAAGAGTTGGGCTGCGAGATTCCCATCGTGCTGCATTTAGACCACGGAGACTCTTTTGAACTCTGCAAGTCCTGCATTGAATACGGGTTTTCTTCGGTGATGATTGACGGCTCCCACCTCTCTTACGAAGAAAATGTAGCCCTGACCAAAAAAGTAGTGGAATATGCACATCAATACGATGTTACTGTAGAAGGCGAGTTGGGCGTATTGGCCGGCGTAGAGGACGAGGTATCGGCAGAACACCACACATACACAGAGCCGGATGAAGTAGAAGATTTTGTACAAAGAACCGGCGTGGATTCTTTGGCCATCTCTATCGGCACATCGCACGGCGCATTTAAATTCAAACCCGGACAAAAGACGGAAATCAGGCTCGACATTTTGGCAGAAATCGAGCGCCGGATTCCCGGATTCCCCATTGTGCTGCACGGGGCTTCCAGTGTGCCTCAAGATATTGTAGCCCAAATCAACCAATACGGAGGCAAATTAAAAGATTCGATAGGGATTCCCGAAGACCAACTTAGGGCCGCAGCCAAATCTGCCGTTTGCAAAATCAACATCGACAGCGACGGCCGCTTGGCCATGACCGCCGCCATTCGCAAAGTATTTACAAACAAGCCCGAAGAGTTTGACCCCCGCAAATATTTAGGCCCTGCCCGCGACAAGCTCAAGGACCTTTACAAACACAAAATATTAAACGTGCTGGGAAGCAACGATAAGATTTGATACGGTAGCGGTAATCTGTTGCCGGGCCATGCGGGGATTCATGGCCTCTTCCAAGGGCAAGGCATGGGGATAAATGGGAAAAACGCCCGCAAATCCGGCTGCCAACAGCGCTTCTTTGTCCCGTACCGACCCGGCAATGAGCGCCACAGGTATGTTTTGCCTTTGGGCGGCGGTCAATACCCCAAAAGGGGCTTTGCCCATTAAGGTTTGGCGGTCGGCCCGTCCTTCTCCGGTGATGACCAAATCAGCCTGCGCCGCTTTTTTGTCAAAATCCACAAAATCAAGTATCCATGCTATACCGGGTTGGAGTTTGGCGTTTAAAAAAGCCAAAAACGCGCCGCCCAATCCTCCTGCCGCTCCGGCGCCCGGAATATCCTTTATGTCTACATGCCGGCTGCGTAAAATCACCTCCGCCAACAAGGCCATACCTCTGTCTAACTCCCCTACTACCTCCGGCACAGCCCCTTTCTGCGGAGCAAATATACAGGCCGCGCCCTGTGGGCCGCAAAAAGGATTCTTCACGTCGCAAATAACAGTGAAGTTACTTTCTTTGAGTGCAATATGCGCTCCGGAATCATCAATGGCCGCCACTTTGGCCATGGCCGCGCCGCCCAATCCCACCGGAACGCCATGCCGGTCCAAAAACCGGTATCCCAAGGCCTGCAACATCCCCAAACCCGCATCGTTGGTGGCGCTGCCGCCTATCCCAAGCACAAAATTCCGGCATCCCCGCTCCAAGGCATCCCGAATAAGTTCTCCGGTGCCAAAAGTAGTAGTATACAGGGGGTTTCTTTGGTCGTAAGGTACTAAAGGCAATCCGTTTACGGCCGCCATCTCTACAAACGCGGTCGCGCCGTCAGCAGAGAGGCCGTACCGGCTATCAATCAGCTTCATCAGAGGGTCGTGGGCAGACAGGGAGCAAAATTTCCCTCCCGCAACCGACATCAAGGCATCAAGCATACCTTCGCCCCCGTCCGCAACAGGTATCATCACTACCTCTGCTTGGGGACAAGCCTGTAACACACCCGTCCGCGCGGCCAAGGCTGCCTCTAAGGACGACAAACAACCTTTAAACGCATCTATGGCAACAACGACTTTCAATACTTTAGGAAACAGCTTTTTAGAAGGCCCTTGCAATGGCCAAGAAGTCTTCTGCCGACAAGGAAGCGCCTCCAATCAATCCCCCGTCTATATCGTTTTGGGCAAAAAGTTCCGCCGCGTTGGAAGGTTTGCAGCTCCCTCCGTAGAGAATACTGGTTTGGGCGGCCAAGATGCCAAAGGATTCCGCCAAGGTTTTACGGATAAAGGCATGCACTTCCTGCGCCTGTTCCGCCGTTGCCGTTTTGCCGGTTCCTATGGCCCAAACCGGTTCATAGGCAATCACTACTTTGGAAAAATCAGAAGGATTGAGCATGGCCACCGTCTCTCTAAGCTGGGAGGCAATTACCGCAAAATAACTTCCGGCTTCCCTTTCTTCGAGCCGCTCTCCCACGCAAAAAATCGGCGTCAATCCAACCCGCAGGGCCTGAGCTAATTTCTGATTAAGTATCTGAGCGTTTTCTCCGTAATATTCACGCCGCTCCGAATGTCCGATGATTACATATTGACAGGATACGGAGGCCAACATTTCTGCGGAAACTTCTCCGGTATAGGCTCCTTTTGCATGGGCGGCGCAATTTTGGGCGCCAATCATAATTCCGTGATTTTTAAGATATTGATGGACAATATGCAAATGAGTGAAAGGGGGCACCACCACCACCTGCACATGAGCGGGAATTTCTTTTTCGCCCGCTATCAGTGCGGCAACCAAGGATATACCCTGCTCTATGGTGGTGTTCATTTTCCAGTTTCCGGCTAAGATTTTTTTACACATAATGATTGAGTTTATATTTTAGACGGCGCAAAGGTAATATTATTCGAAATCCCATCAAAAACCATATACACTACCGGCACCACAACCAAGGTCAATAGCATCGAACTTGTCAGTCCGCCGATGATGACCCAAGCCATGCCGTTTTTCAGTTCTGCGCCGCTGCCGGAAGCAAGGGCGATGGGTAACATTCCGAAAATGGTGGATAACGACGTCATCAAAATAGGACGCAAACGGTTTTTTCCTGCGTCTATGATAGCGTCGTAGGTGTTCATACCCTTTTGTTTGCGGGCGAAATTGGCGAAATCTACCAACAGAATGGCGTTTTTTGACACCACGCCCATCAGGACTATTAAACCGATGATGCTGAATATAGACAGCGGCTCCATGGTGAGCGCCAACGCAAATATTGCGCCAATCATCGACAACGGAATGGAAAACAGAACAATAACAGGCGTTGCCAATGAATTGTATAATACTACCAAAATCAAATAGATAAGCACGATAGCCGCCAAGAAGGCAAATCCCAACATTCCAAAGGCGTCGTCTTGCTGTTCCATCATACCGCCCTCTTTAACGGTAACGCCAACAGGAATAACGCCTTCCAACGCGCTTTTGATTTCCGCGCTGACCGTTCCAGACGGACGACCCGTAACATTTGACCTCACGCCGATTGACGAAATGCGGTCGGTGCGCTCTAAAACAGAGGGTCCCAAACCGTAGGTAATATCGGCAATCTGACTTAGTTCTATCAGTTCGCCTCTGCGGTTCATAACGGTTAGATTTGCAACATCTTCGAGGCGGTTGCGGTCGAAATTGTCAATGCCGATGCGAATGTTGTATTCGTGGTTTCCTTCGCTGAATTTGGAATCGTCGTTGCCTGCGAGCGCCACGCGAAGGGTAGAGCCTACGTCAACAACCGAAAGTCCGAGCAGCGCAATTTTGTTGCGGTCTAAGCGTACCTGAACTTCCTGACGCGGCGCGTCTGTCGAAAAACGGGCGTCAACAGTTCCGGGCGTGCTTCTCACAATGTCCAATATCTTGTTTGCCGTTTCTTGAACCTGCTCAAAATCTGTTCCCTGCACGATTAACTGAATAGCGTCTGAACCGCTTCCGGTAATCCACCTTGCGCGTACTCCGGGAATTGCGCCCATAATCGCTCTTTTGACCTGTTCGGCAAATTCCTCGACGCCAATGTCGCGCTTGTCGCTGTCCACAAGTTTTACGGCAATGTTTGAGACGTTGTTTCTTGCGCTTCCCCGCGAGGTTCTGCCCACGTTGGTATAAATGAGTTCCACTTCGGGGAAGGCTGTGATGATTTTTTCTACCTGCATGGTAATCTGATTGTTTTGGTAAATCGTTACCTGCGGACTCATATCCAACTCAAAGGTAAATTCGCCGCGGTCTCCGTCGGGAACA
>WRBG01000128.1 GCA_009784635.1 Bacteroidales bacterium
ATTCGTTTATCTATCAGATATTTATTCCGCTCAGAGCTGTTCCGCGAAACCAATTCGCCCAAGAATCCTGCCAAAAAGAGCTGCATCCCCACAATCAAGGCCACCAAGGCAACATAGAATAGGGGTTGGTCGGTAACAGCGCGGTAGTTTAGCCCTTGCGTCTGCGCCGTCAACTTGTTTACAACAATCACTAAGGAGCAGATAAATCCCGCCAAGAAGGTGAGTGAGCCAATCAGACCAAAAAAGTGCATCGGTTTTTTGCCAAACTTAGATAAAAACCAGAGTGAGAGCAGGTCTAAATATCCGTTTACAAAGCGATTAAGCCCAAATTTGCTCTTGCCGTATTTGCGCGCCTGATGCTGCACCACCTTTTCTCCAATGCGGCCAAATCCCGCCGTTTTGGATAGATAGGGAATGTAACGATGCGTATCTCCATAGACTTCGATACTCTTTACCACCTCTTTACGGTATGCTTTAAGGCCACAGTTCATATCGTGGAGTTTGACCCCTGTTACCAAACGGGCGGTAGCGTTGTAGAGCTTGGATGGGAGGTTTTTGGTGAACAAACCGTCGTATCGCTTTTTTTTCCATCCCGACACCAAGTCGTATGCTCCGCTCCGAATCATGCGGTAAAGTTCCGGAATCTCATCGGGACTGTCTTGCAAATCTGCGTCCATGGTGATGACTACATCGCCTTTTGCCGCCTCAAAACCACAATAGAGCGCGGCCGACTTTCCGTAGTTGCGGCGGAAACAGATACCTTTTATGCAGGGGTCTGACTGCGCCCGCTCCTCTATATAGCTCCACGAGCCGTCGTTGCTTCCGTCGTCTATCAAGACGATTTCATAGCTCAGCTCCATGGGAGCCGTTACCCTGCCTATCCAATCCAACAACTCCGGCAAGGATTCACGCTCGTTGAGCAGGGCAATAACCACAGACAGGTCCATCTTATTCTTCGTCTTCTGAATCGTAAAACGGAGGTTGTTCCTTTTTGGTAAAACCGGCAAGAATGGCCGAAACGATAAGGCCCCAAATTAGGGCGTAAAAGAAAAGGCCAAAGGTTGCAATCACAGGCATACTGTTGCCCAATTGTTCCAAATCCAAAGACCCCGAACTGCCGTAGCGCTCCATGGTCTGCATGGCGGCCTGCATTTGTTGTTCCATCGTTTCCGGAAAAAGATAAGCATGATGCACAAACACATACACCGCAAACGCGATGGCCGAGCAAAACGACACGGTAAAACCGTATTTGAATCCGTTTCCATAGGAGAAATACTCCTGCTCCCGACTGTATTGCTTCATAAAAAAGTAAAGAACGCTGATGGTGGCCACCAATTTTACAATGGTTAATACCAAGTTATACCCGGGTACAACGGTTTGCAACAGTGTGAAAATAACGGACACTATGGCCAACAAAAGGCCGTTTACGGCAACGGAATTCCAAAATTCTGTTTTCATCTCATCTAAATTTCGCCAAAGGTAAAAAATTTGTATGTATCTACCTAATGAATAAAAGTTCCCTGTACTTGGGAAGCGTCCACATACGGTCGTCTACAATCAGTTCCAATTTGTCAATATGGTAGCGGATGGCCTCGATAAGGGGTGCGACCGTATCGTGGTAGGCGATGGCTTTTTCCCGCTCCAAAGCTATGGTGTTGGCCATTTTACGGGCCTCGGTCATTTCTGCGGTCTTTTGGATGATAAAGTCAATATGGCTGCTGATTTCTTTGATAATAATTTTGTCTTGACGGCTCATGGCCTCTGCCTCCTCTTTGGGAAACAAGTGGCTGATTTTAAAAGCATTGTCTAAGAGTACAGACGTGTAGGCCGAGGCGACCGGAACAATATGATTCATGGCCAAATCGCCCAGCACTCTGGATTCGATTTGAATCTTCTTGGTATAGGTTTCCCATTTTACCTCGCAGCGGGACTCAATCTCGGGACGACTCAGCACCCCGCCCTGTTCAAATATGGCTAAATGCTCTGCTTTGAGGTAATTGTCAAAGATAAGCGGTACGCTGGTTTCGCAGTCGAGTCCCCGTTTTTTTGCCTCCTCTTTCCATTCTTCGCTGTAGCCGTTCCCCTCAAAACGAATGGCTTTACACTGGGTAATCATGTGTTTGATTAGGGTAATAATCGCTTTGTCTTTGGGCATGCCTCCCTCTATGAGGGCATCAGCCTCGGATTTGAACTTTTTGAGTTGATGGGCAACGGCAGCATGGAGGGTCAGCATGGCTTCGGCGCAGTTGGCAGAAGCTCCAACGGCTCTAAATTCAAACCGGTTACCTGTAAATGCAAAGGGCGAGGTGCGGTTGCGGTCGGTATTGTCCAACAGGACTTCGGGCAGGTGGGCCACGCCGAGTTTGAGCGCTGTTTTATCGTCAAAATGAATCACATCATCGGTATTGGCGCTTTCTAATTTGTCCAATACCTCGCTTACGTGTTTGCCCAAGAAAATAGAGACAATGGCGGGAGGGGCTTCGTTAGCGCCCAAACGGTGGGCATTGGTAGCCGAACTGACGGAAGCCTTTAACAGTCCGTTATGGGAATAAACCGCCATCATCGTATTGACCAAGAAAGTGATAAACTGTAAATTCTCCATGTCGTTTTTCCCCGGAGCAAAAAGATTGATGCCCGTATCCGTGCCCATGCTCCAATTGTTGTGCTTGCCCGAACCGTTGATTCCCTTAAAGGGTTTTTCGTGCAACAGCACCCTAAAATTGTGGCGGCGGGCTACCTTTTTCATGATAGACATCAAAAGTACGTTGTGGTCGTTGGCTAAATTGATTTCCTCATACACGGGCGCAATCTCAAATTGATTGGGCGCTGTCTCGTTGTGCCTTGTTTTGAGTGGAATACCCAACTTTAGCGCCTCGTGTTCAAGGTCGGTCATAAACGCCAGCGCACGAGAGGGAATAGAGCCAAAGTAGTGGTCTTCGAGTTGCTGACTCTTGGCGCTTTCGTGCCCCGTCAGCGTGCGTCCGGTCATGACCAAATCGTGGCGGGCAGCCCAAAGCGCAGCGTCTACCAAAAAGTATTCCTGCTCCCAACCCAAGTAGGAAATCACCTTGCCTACTTGATTGTCAAAATAGTGGCAAACTGCCGTTGCTGCCTTGTTCAAGGCTTTGATAGAGCGCAGCAGCGGGGTTTTATAGTCGAGGGCCTCACCGGTATAAGCAATAAATACGGTGGGGATGCAGAGGGTATCGCCTACGACAAAGGCGGGCGACGAAGGGTCCCATGCAGAATATCCGCGGGCTTCAAAGGTGTTGCGCAGACCTCCGCTGGGAAAGGAAGAAGCGTCCGGTTCCTGCTGCACGAGCATCTTACTCGAAAATATCTCAATGACTCCTCCCTTGTCTTGAGGTTCCAAAAAAGCGTCGTGTTTCTCTGCCGTTCCTCCGGTTAGGGGTTGGAACCAGTGGGTATAGTGGGTAGCGCCCATGCCAATAGCCCACTGTTTCATGCCTGTAGCTACTTCGTCGGCGATGGCTCTGTCAAGGGGTAAACCCTTGTCAATGGAGTCTGTAAGCGTTTTGCAGGTGTGTTTGGAGAGGTATTTTTGCATCTTCTCTCGGTCGAATACATTTTTTGCAAAGTCGTCGGCAGGACGATTTTCGGCATGTACAGGGACTGCTTTGCGTCCCAAGGCTTCGCGAAGAAGTTCAAATCGTAAGATGCTCATTCTATGTATATTCTTTTATTCCCACTCTATGGTAGCCGGCGGCTTGCCGGTAATGTCGTACACCACCCTGCTTATTTGTTTTACCTCGTTGACAATCCTCGATGATATCTGACTGAGGGTGTGGTGGGGGAGGGGCGTATAGGTACAGGTCATAAAATCACCGGTTTCTACGGCGCGTACCGCCACCACATAGTCGTAGGTACGGCGGTCGCCTTTAATCCCCACCGAACGCACATCCGTCAAGACTGCAAAATATTGTTTGGGTTTATTCTTTAGTTTTTCGATTTCTTGACACACAATATGGTCGGCTTTGCGGAGCAGTTCAAGTTTTTTAAAATTTACCACTCCCGTAACCCTGATGGCCAAGCCCGGCCCCGGAAAGGGTTGGCGATTCACCAAGCCGGTCGGCAATCCAAGCTTGCGTCCGATGACGCGCACCTCGTCTTTGAACAGTCCCGAAAGAGGTTCGATAATTCCCTCAAAAGCAATATTTTTAGGAAGTCCCCCTACATTATGGTGGCTCTTGATGGTGTCGCCGAATGCTCCTCCCGATTCTATAATATCGGGATATATGGTGCCTTGGGCAAGAAATTCCACGTTTCCGAGTTTGCGCGATTCCTCTTCAAACACCCGTATAAATTCCTCACCGATGATTTTGCGTTTCTGTTCGGGAGACGTAACCCCTTTGATTTTTTTGAGAAAGCGCGGGGCGGCCTGTACCCTAATAAAATGGAGCTGTTTGTCAGAGAAAATATGTTCAATCCGGTCTCCCTCGTGCAGACGCATAAATCCATGGTCTACAAATATACAAGTCAGTTGTTTGCCTATAGCTTTAGAGAGGAGGGCCGCACATACAGAAGAATCCACCCCTCCCGACAGAGCCAGCAACACCCGTTTATCTCCCACCGTTTGGCGAATCATTTGTATGCGCTGCTCAATATAACCATCTAAATGATAATTACCCGAAGCCCCGCAGACGTCGTAGAGAAAATTACGCATAATCTCCCGTCCGCACTCGCAGCGTTCCACTTCGGGGTGGAATTGCAGGCCATAAAGTTTGCGAACCTTGTCTTCGCAGGCGGCATACAGGCAGTTTTGGGTGTGGGCGATAGATGTAAAACCTTGAGGCAGTTCGCACACTTGGTCGGCGTGGCTCATAAGCGCTTGGATTTGGGGCTTTATGCCGCGCATCAGGATGGAATCGCCAAGGGTGGTTTCTGCTTGTCCGTATTCACCTACTATACATTGCTTTACATTCCCTCCAAGTTGGTGGCACATTATCTGCATACCGTAGCAAATGCCCAAAATCGGTATGCCCAGCTCAAAGATGGCAGGGTCGCATTGGGGCGCGTTCTCGGCATAGACGCTGTTTGGGCCTCCGGTTAGGATAATCCCGATGGGCGCCAACTTCTTCACTTCGCTCGCCGGCATTTTACCCGGTTTTATCTCCGAATAGACCTTGAGGCTGCGTGTCATCCTCGATATAAGTTCTTTATACTGTCCTCCAAAATCCAAAACCAAAATAAATTCGTCCATAGTAGTTGTGCTTAATTTTTTTAAATCGGCGGCAAATGTAGGGATTTTTTGGTAAACGGTTAAGTGTGAAAAAAGTTTTATAGATTTGCAGCGGCTATGAAGATGCCAGCATATTGACCGAACCAGCGAATATTTTTAAGTGTATGATACAATGCGCCGCTTTTTAGCAACCTTACCCTTATTCCTGCTCCTGTGTCCTTTACAGGCACAGGATGCCGGTGATATTGTAGCCAACATTTACCGGCAACTCGGTATGTTTCCGCAGGAAAAAGTGTACCTAATGACCGACAAGGCGGCCTATGTGGCCGGCGAATACATCTGGTTCAGAGCTTTTCTGACGGACGCCCTC
>WRBG01000129.1 GCA_009784635.1 Bacteroidales bacterium
AGCGAAAGAAAGGGAACCGGAATATTGCGCATAAAAAGACGCTCAATCAAGTTGTTTCCTCTGATTTTAATGGCTACAAAGTGCTTGAGTTGCTTATTAAAGGCCTCTATCAACTCCTCCATGGAATCAAAAGTGCGGGGGTCGCCGGTAATCGGTCCGATTTGTTTGCCGGTCTTGGGGTCAATGCCGTTATTTAAAGCAATTTCCAATACTTTGGGAAGGTTGAAGTAGCCGGTCAGTATATAGGCTTCATATCCAAAAGCTCCGGCTTCTACGCAGCCGCTGGTTCCTCCTTGGCGGGCGTCCGTCAAGGATTTACCCTGCCTAAGCAACTCTTGGCAAACGGCGTCTGCATTGAATATAGAAGGCTGACCAAAGCCGGTTTTCAGAATTTGTAGGGTACGGCGGATAAAAGCGTCCGGATTCTTTTTACTGACTTGAATGTTGGAGCTGGGCTGCAACAGACGCATTTCCTCTATGACGTCCAAGAGGATAAAGGTCATTTCGTTTACTCCGTCCGAACCGTCCGGCTTCATGCCTCCCAAATTGATATTGCAAAAATCGGTATAGGTATTGCTCTCTTGAGCGGTGACACCGGTCTTGGGAGGGGCGGGATGGTTGTTAAACTTAATCCAAAAACACTGCAACAGTTCTTTGGCCTGCTCCTTGTTTAGTCGCCCTTGGGCAAGGTCTTGAACATAAAAAGGATAGAGGTGCTGGTCTAAACGCCCCGGATTAAAGGAATCCCAAGGGTTGACTTCGGTGATGACGCCCAAATGCACAAACCAATAATATTGCAGGGCCTCGTGCAGGGTCTGCGGGGCATGGGCGGGCACCCTGCGGCAGACCTTGGCCATCTGTATCAGTTCGGACTTGCGGTGGGCGTTTTGCTCGACCGCAGCCAAAGCGTCCAAGGCTTGGGCATGTCTAAAAGCGAAGTTTATAATGGCTTGGGCCGCTATACGCATGGCTTTAAGTTGCTCCCTTTTATCTAAGGCCTCTATATCGTGTTCAAAATCCAATTCGCTAATATGCTTCTCAATATCGGATATTATATCCAGCATTCCTTTAGTATATATTTTGGCTCCGCAAACCGTATGCCCGGGTGCCCGCTGTTCTTGAAATTCGGTAAAAATACCGGCTCTATAAGCCTCTATCCATTCTTTAGGAAGTTCGTCCATCATTTTGTCGCGGTTGCTGATTCCTGTCCAATAGGGAATAATGATTTCCTCGTAGGCTTTACGGGTATCGTCCGGTACTTGAAACGATACTTTTTCTCGATTATGCAGCATCTCAAGGTCTTGAAGGCTGTGCAGGCATACTTCGGGATAGGAAGGGCAGGCTTTGGGCGCAGGCCCCCGTTCTCCTACAATTAACTCCATCTCGTTAATACAAATTGATTTATTGGCTAAAATGTGGGCAAAGCAGGCGGCTCGTTTTACGGGGGCGGGCAGGGCTTGATGCCGAGGTTCCCGATAAAATTGGGTCACCAATACGGCGCGCTCGTGGGAGAGGCTGTTGGGGGCCTCTAAACTTTGGGTGCGCAACTGTTGTACTCTGGCTGTGGTCATAGTATTATCCTCCAATGGTTACATGCTTCCATCCTGCGGCTGTTAATTGGTCGTAATAAGGCTGTAAATCCGTTTTTTCTACTGTTTTCAATCCGGCTGTGGGGTCATTCATACCGCATTTAGGGTATTTGTGGGCGGCAGTCCGGTGGTAGGGCAACAGGGATATTTGACGGATTTGTTCCATGCGCAGCCGGTCCAAATATTCCAGCATTCGGCTCCAGCTTTCGTTGTCCATATTGTAGTCGGGAATCATGGGAAGCCTAAGCCATACAGGGGTGGCATGATTTTTGATTATATTTATATTGAGTAGTATAGGCTGATTTGATTGGCCTGTGCCGGCTATATGCCTGTCGTCTATGGCGTGCTTTAGGTCAAGCAGGAGCAGGTCGCAGTAGGGGAGTATCCGTTCAAAAACCTCCGGAGCGGCATAACCCGAAGTATCCACGCAGGTATGTATGCCCGCTTCCCGACAGAGTTGCAGGATTTCAAGCAAAAAGTCGGGCTGGGCTAAAGGCTCTCCCCCGCTGAAACTAACGCCCCCTCCCGACACTCTGTAGAAATCGGAATCTCTCTTGATGGTTTGCAGGAGTTCTCTTGCTTCCACATAATGTCCTATGGTTTCCCTTTCCTTGATGCAACGTCCGTCAAACAGGCGTTCCTGCACCCATTCTACAGGCTCAAAGCCTATGCCTTCGGGATTATGACACCAACGGCAAGCCAGCGGGCAGCCTTTAAAAAATACAGTGGTTCTGATTCCCGGCCCATCGTGCAAAGTAAACCTTTTTATATCGAAGATACGTCCTCTCATGCTGCAAAGGTAAATTTTTTGGCTGATTTGTACATGGTGTTGAAATTTTTGTTATATTTGTCGCGGGCAGGGGTGTTGCTCTTGGGGGGGGAATTTTGCATCTATGTCATGATAAGGAAGTTAATATTAATTGCGTTTGCGGGGAGTGTTGCGCTTGGATGCGACTCCAAATATGACCCATATTACACAGTAGAAAACTTTGATTCTAAAGTTATTATAGGTATGGCAGAAATGTTTGACAAGTCGCCGCGAACCCTTCAGTTTTACTGTTGGACAGAACGGATATATTCCTACTGTAATTATGTGATTGATGCTGAGCATAAAATATCTTCAAATGATATTAACATTGTACTTAGGGGGATAGGGATACCGCATATGATTATGCCTGCTTTTGGCCCGGCAACGGGAAGTATTGATTTGGGTTCACTGCGCCATGGAAGCTATCGCCTTAATCTTACTGTCGGCGGACTAAAGCGCACGGGAACGCTTGTGGTCTCTCCCCACAGTTATATAATCAACTTTGAAGACAATGCTGATTTTGGCTTCATAAATACGCCCTTACACAAAATGCCGGAACATACGATTTGGGGTCACATCAATTATTATGATTCGGAGACTTCTTCATTGGCTCAATCATTTTTGACCGCGCTTGTGGATTTGGGCGCAGAGAAAAAAGCGTATTTGCCCGGATATTACAGCACTTTCGCCCCCCCCACGAGTTTAAAGGTAGACGAAGACGGCGGTGTTTCGTATTCTTTGGGATGGGCTAATTATGAGCAAGCATTTATGTTTCATTATTCGGGAAAGACGGAATATGTAGCAGATTTGGTCAAGCAATATGCTCGGGACTATAAGGGGTATATGCAGATAGCAATATTCACAGACAAAAGAGAAGAATTTTTAAGTTGGAGTTATCTTCCTTAGCAGGTGTCCGGAAGCAAAATTTCGTCAAATTTGTTTGGAAATCCTCTTAAAATGTGTTTAATTTGTAGTCCTATTTTTATGCAAGCATAACCTAATCAAAGTATGAACAAAATTATTAGTATTTCAGAAGCAGCGTCTTATGTCAAGGACGGAATGACCGTTATGGTGGGGGGATTCATGGGAACAGGAGGGCCCAACCGCATTATGGACGCTTTGCTGGCCGGCGGAGTTAAAGGACTTACCATTATTTGCAACGATACCGCTTTTCCCGATAAGGGAGTGGGTAAATTAATCGTTAACAAGCAGATAAAATGTGTGATTGCTTCCCATATCGGCACCAATCCGGTTACGATTGAACAGATGAACAACGGAACCCTATCCATGATTTTTTACCCACAGGGCACTTTGGCAGAATGTATTCGGGCAGCCGGAGCAGGTTTGGGAGGAGTGCTGACCCCCACAGGTTTGGGCACAGTTATTGCCGAGGGGAAACAGGTCATTTCCGTAGACGGCAAGGATTATCTGTTGGAAAAACCACTTAGGGCCGACATCGCCCTTTTGTATGCCAGCATAGCGGATGAATCCGGCAACTTGATATACAAAGGAACCACCCAAAATTTTAATCCCATCATGGCCACGGCGGCGGATTTGGTGATTGCAGAAGTGGAGAAAATCGTCCCTACAGGCTCATTGTCTCCCGAGACGGTTCACACCTCATCCATATTTGTTAATTATTTGGCAAAATAGAAATTACAAACATTTATAACAATATTATTATATAATGCAACAAATAAGTTATGAACGAATATAAATCATTGATTAGATTGAGAATGAGTTCTCATGACGCCCATTACGGCGGAAACTTGGTGGACGGCGCAAAAATGCTTCAGTTGTTTGGAGATGTGGCCACCGAATTACTGATTCAACACGACGGAGACGAGGGCCTGTTCTGCGCCTACGACAGTGTGGAGTTTTTGGCTCCCGTCTATGCCGGAGACTATATTGAAGCAAGCGGAGAGATTGTATCTGTGGGAAACAGCTCCCGCAAAATGACCTTTGAAGCCCGTAAGGTTATTGTTCCCCGTACCGATATCAGCGCCTCGGCAGCCGACGTGTTGGCCCAACCGGTGGTGGTGTGTCGGGCCAGCGGAACCTGCGTAGTACCCAAAAATTGTCAAAGAAAAAACCAATAAACCATGGAAAAACTGATTATTACCGCCGCCATTTGCGGTGCAGAAGTTATGAAAGAACACAATCCTGCCGTACCTTACACGGTGGAAGAGATTGTTAGAGAGGCAAAATCGGCTTATGATGCGGGTGCGGCCATCGTGCATTTACATGTCCGTAAAGACGACGGCACGCCTACCCAAGACAAAGCGCGTTTTAAAGAGTGCATAGACGCCATTGAAAAGGTGATTCCCGATGTGATTCTGATTCCCTCTACGGGCGGCGCCGTGGGAATGACTGCCGAGGAAAGGTTGCAGCCCACAGAGTTATTCCCCGAAATGGCTACCTTGGATTGCGGCACCTGTAATTTTGGCGATGAGGTTTTTGAAAACACCATGCCTATGATGCGCGACTTTGGCAAGCGAATGATGGAGAATAATATCAAGCCCGAATTTGAGTGTTTTGAAATGGGACATTTGGATACGGCCTTGAAGATGGTCAAGAAAGGGCAGCTGCCGGGGCATCCCATGCAAATCAATTTTGTGTTGGGCGTGCCGGGATGTGCGCCTGCAACGGTTTCCAATTTGTGCTGGATGGTCAATGCCATTCCGAGCGACGCCACATGGACGGCAACAGGAGTAGGAAAATCGGAGTTTCCGATGGCGGCGGCGGCTATCGCCATGGGCGGACATGTGCGTGTGGGATTTGAAGACAATGTCTATCTTGAAAAAGGCGTATTAGCCAAATCCAACGGAGAATCGGTAGCCAAAGTGGTACGTCTTGCCAAAGAGTTGGGACGGGAAATCGCCACGCCTGCCGAGGCCCGAAAAATACTGGGACTTCCTTCCAAAAAATAGTTAACAATTTATTAATCACTAAAATAAAAATTTTATTCCTATGCAAAAAAAAGGAAACAAATACGGTGTACACCGTGTAATTGAACCCAAAGGCGTATTGCCCCAACCGGCCAATAAAGTAGACAACAACATGGATGAAATCTATGATAATGAAATCCTTATTGATGTAAAAACCCTGAATATCGATTCG
>WRBG01000130.1 GCA_009784635.1 Bacteroidales bacterium
CGTTTGGGCATCCGTTACAGCGACATTGTCCCGTTTTACCTCAATAAAATCAAAGAAAATCCAAAGTTCAAGCTGACCATGCTTCACTTTTTTATTAATACGGGGATGCGCGACAATGCCTACTATTGGAACGAACTCTCCAAATGCGTGAATGTATATTGCGACCTAAAGTTAGTGTGTCCCGACTTGGATTCGCTGAACATAGGCGGAGGATTTCCCGTAAAAAATTCCCTCGCTTTTGATTACGACTACGAGTATATCGCAGAAGAAATTATTGCCCAAATCAAGAGTATTTGCCAGCAAAGAGGCGTTACCGAGCCACACATTTTTACCGAATTTGGCAGTTTTACCGTGGGAGAAAGCGGAGCCGTAATCTATCAGGTTTTGGGGAGCAAGCAGCAAAACGACCGAGAACGCTGGTACATGATAGACAGTTCTTTTATGACGACCCTTCCGGATACTTGGGGCATCAAGCAACGATTTGTCTTATTGCCTGTAAATAAATGGAATGAACAATACAATCGGGTATTTTTGGGAGGACTTACCTGTGATTCTCAAGACTATTACAACGCCGAAGCCCATGCCAACGCAATTTTTCTGCCCGTACTCGACACCGACGATGAACCGCTGTATATCGGCTTTTTTAACACGGGCGCCTACCAAGAATCCATTGCCGGTTATGGCGGCATCCAGCACTGCCTGCTGCCCGCGCCCAAATTAGTGATTATAGACAGCGACGGCAAGGGAGAATACACCACCAAGCTCTTTAGCAAAGAGCAAACCTATAAATCCATGCTCAAAATTTTGGGATATTAAGAAACTGTTTAAAGTCCTGCCTCCATGTTGTCTACATCCACCCGCAAGCTAATCCGCAGCCTAAGCGTAAAAAAATACAGAGAGCAGGAAGGGCTTTTTATAGTCGAGGGGATAAAGATGGTGGAAGAAGCCATACGGTCGGACTATACGGTCAAGGCGATATATGCCCAAGACGCCTCACTTTTTCCGGACGCCGTCTTAGTCAGTCAAGAAGAAATGTCCGGCATCAGTCAATTGAAAACGCCTCCTCCGGCCTTGGCTGTACTGGAGGCAAAAAATGAGGATACGGATTGCCATCTTCCGGAAAAAGGACAGCTATACCTTGGCTTGGACTCCATCCGCGACCCGGGCAATTTCGGCTCCATCATCCGCATTGCCGACTGGTTTGGCATTAAGGCGATTTATGCCTCTCCGGATTCGGTGGACCTGTATAACCCCAAGGTGGTTCAAGCCAGCATGGGCGCGCTCTTTAGGCTAAGAATTATTTATACGGATTTGGGCGCATTACTGACGCAAACCGATGTCCCCGTATGGGGCACCCTGCTGGAAGGTGAATCAATTTATCAAACCGATGTAAGCGACATGGGTATTATACTTATAGGTAACGAAGCCCATGGACTTTCTCCCCTTTTACGACAAAAAATGGACCGCGCGCTTTTTATCCCCCCCTACCCGCTCCATGCCTCCGGAGCCGAGTCCCTAAATGCAGCCATGGCTGCCGCTATTGTTTGTGCAACATTTAGGAGGGCTTAGAAAAGATTTCCTGCATACATTTTGTCGGCAGGGTATTCAAGTCCGATTTGCCTCCGGATTTCATCCATCAATTCCATTACAGTCAAAGAATGTTCATGTGAATTGACCTTATGCTCCATGGTCTGTGTTTCTATAAGGTTGATAAATTCCCTAATCTCGTAGTAATAGTCGTTCCCGCAATGCGCTGCGGACAGGTCTTGCTGCGCCCCGTTCCTCGGCTTAAAAAATAATTGCCGCGGAATATTAATCCGGTCTAAGATTAAACTTCCCTCCTCGCCCTGTATTTCTGCAAAAGCAGAAGAATTGGAGACTTTCGAATAAGATACCACGGCGTCCATCCCATCGTAGCCAAAAATGGCCGAGCCTGCCCCGTCCACTCCCGAAGGCAATATGAACCCGCTTGCCTGCACCGATTTGGGCTTTCCGAATAATACAACCATAGGGTAGATGGTATACACGCCAATATCTACCAAAGCCCCGTTGGACAGTTCGTTCTTAAAGGTATTCTCTATAATGCCTTGTTTGAACCTGTCGTACTTGGAAGAATACTGGCAAAAGGATGCAAAATATTTTCTAAGTGTTCCGATTTTTGGAAGATGATTGATGAGCGCCAAAAAATTAGGATTTAAGGTTGCCACCATGGCTTCCATAAATACTGCGCGGTACTTTTGGGACGCTTCTATCAATTGTCTTGCTTCGTAAGCGTTAGAACACAGCGGCTTTTCGCAAAGTACGTGGATACCTTTTTTTAGAAAGTACATTGCCTGCTCTTTATGCAAAGCGTTTGGAGAGGCAATATATACCGCATCTATACATGCCGACATAGCCTCAAAATCGGTAAACACACCGGAGACTCCATACTTGCCGGCAAAAATTTTTGCCCCTTCCATGCTTCGGGAATATACGGCGGCAAGTTCAAACCTTGCATCCAAAGCAGCTCCCTCCAACACTTGGCCGGTAATCTTTCCGGTGCCTATTACTCCAAATTTTATGTTCGTCTTACCTCCCATACAGGTGTTTGGCCGAAGGAAAAAATACTAGGTTGAGTTCCGGGTCGGGCATATCGGGGTCGAGGGGAAACATGGGTCTGATGATTCGTTTGTATGGAAGATGTAACAAATCTTGGTCCACGCCTCCGCGGGTATGTGCCATTACCCAGTCGGCTTGCATATTATACCACGTTGGCACTAAATAACCCTGTTTTACCATCACAATATCCGCTTCGCGGGGATTTAGTCCTATATTCGTCATTTGCTGCTCTTGTTGAAACGATTGGGAGGTCATCGTTACAATAACCTGAATGCTTCCCGCTTTGATAACGGCACGGTCTGCGCCGGTAAACATCACCGTACCCGACAACAGCACGGGGCCTTCATGGATATTGTCTACCATGGCCCCCACCATAGCCTCGACCCGATTGCCCACGCCGGCTTTTTGCGCCGCGGCAATCATCTCGGGTCCGGGGATAGAGGCATAAATCAAGTTTTTTCCGTTTGCCGTCTGAAATTCGGGACGCCGGAGCAAACGGGCTAAGGTCCACGTTACCTGCCCCGAACCGCCGCCGGATGGATTATCGCCCATATCGCTGATAAAGAAAGGTTTTTTGTTGCTGGCAAGGGCGATATCAAGACATTCGTCAAGTGAATAGGTAGGCGCTTCAAAATCGAATTGATGGCGGACATCCCAAAATTTTTGGGCAAGCATCTTTGCGCCCCTGCCTACCTGCTCCTTGTCATCGCCCACCACCATGACCACGCCATGGTTGCGCCGCTCGTCTGCCCATGCGTATCCAATCCAAATACCTGCGTCAAGCACGCCCGGAAAGGCTTCTACCTCCGGAACCAGCGCATAGAGTGATTTGGCGGGTTCGACACGGGTGCTGGTCAGTTCGCCGGGGAGCAAAATAGGAACGGCTACCCAAGCTTTGTAAGCCGGACGCCCCTTGCCGGAGCTGAGGCGGTCAAGAAGATTGACCACCCCGCGGCGGGTAGATATATAGGCATCATCATGAGGAGCAGTACGGTAGGTAGTAATCAAGTCGGAATACACGGCTATACGCCACGAAACATTGCCGTGAAGGTCCATGGTGGTGGAAACAAGCGCGTCGTTTCCAATAACCCCGCGAATCCTTTCTAAAAAATCGCCTTCCGGGTCGTCAAGTCCTTGAACGCTGCAAGCTCCATGTATATAAAACCAAAAAGCATCGTATGGCATGTTTTCCTTAATCGTCTCTATGGCCTTGTTTACCGCTGTTTCGTACGCTTCGCGGCTAACTAATCCCGAACCTCCGGATGCCCTTAAAGCGGGAAGCCATACGGCAGCCTTGCCCATGGTGGAATCGGGATGCAGGAAGCGGGCGCTATGCATAATTTCTTGACCTTCGGATATACGGAGGCTATGGTTAACGAGCGGATGAAAAGTGCTGTTTTCAATCGCGATACCGGCAATGCCAATACGCGGGAGAGCTTTTTGCTGTGCGCTCGCCTCATTGCCGAACCATCCTGCCAACAGGCAGCACAGCACGAGCAAAGGACGCGAAATCCTCTGCCTTACCGCCTCAAACAAAACCGCTGCGGCAGCGGCAGACACGTTGAGCGAGGATATTTTGCCCTGCATGGGAATAAAAGTCTGATGGTCGCACAAAGCCAACACCGGAGGAGAAATTCCGGTATCTTCGGCTCCAAGCACTATGGCGGCAGGGCCGCGCATGTCGGTATCGAATATAGAAACCGGAGCCTTTTCCGCCGTACTTATCAGAGAGAATCCGCTCTCCTTTAAATAATACAATGCCATTCTCAGATTGGGCACACGCGACACCGGAACACGCAGCAGAGCGCCGGCAGAACTTTTTACCGCATCGGCATTGAGGGCGGCTCCTCCTTTGGCAGGCAGAATGATGAGCGACACTCCGGCGCACTCGGCTGTGCGGGCAACGGCCCCCAAGTTACGTACATCGGTTACTCCGTCCAAGAGCAGCACCATGGGGTGAGGATTGGCGGCTAAAGCAGCTTCAACGCCTTCTTCTAAAGAGATATAAGCAATTTGAGCCATATAGGCAACAACACCCTGATGACGTCCGGCAACCGTTCTGTCCAATTTTTCCATCGGTACGTATTGAACCGGAATGTGCTGTTCCCGACATAATTGCACTATTTTATCAATGTTAATACCATCTATGCCTTTCTTTAGCATGATTTTCTCTATTTTTTTGCCCAAAGCCAATGCTTCGAGTACCGCATGTATGCCAAAAATGAGGTGGGTGGATTCCATAATTTAAGGTTGAGTGGTTAATAAATAACTATCTAATGCTTCGTGTGCTTGTTCCCAAGTTGCAATCGCCTGCTCCATCGCCTTTTTATCGGCGTCGTAGGCGCGACACAGTTCGGGGGTGCAGTTGGCGGCGTCGGCAATCATCAGCCGGTCTTTTTCTGCCATCTGCGCTTCGAGCTTTGCCACAGCTTCTTCTGCCCTTTCGAGTTCATTGCGCAACTTACGAAGTTTTTTTTCCTGCTCTTTCTTTTCTTGATAACTTAGGGCAGCATCCGTGTCGGCTTTTAACTTCTCTTTGGGCTCTTTTTCGGACGCCCGCTCTAATTCTCTCAGATTTTCTAACTTTCTGCGATAGAGGAAATCTTTGATGCCTCCCAGATGTTCTTTGACCTTTCCGTCCCTAAATTCGTACACTTTGCCGACCAAGCCGTCTAAGAAATCTCGGTCGTGCGACACCACAATCATGGCGCCGTCGTAGTTCATCAAAGCTTTTTTGAGTACCTCTTTGGATTTAATATCCATATGGTTGGTCGGCTCGTCCAAAGCAAGGAGGTTGTAGGGATGGAGCATCAGTTTAGCCATAGCCAAACGCGCCCGCTCTCCCCCGCTCAATACCGACACTTTTTTATCAATATCCTCTCCCTTAAAAAGAAAAGCGCCTA
>WRBG01000131.1 GCA_009784635.1 Bacteroidales bacterium
AAAATATGCTGAAAAAAAATTTTAATTAACAAAAAAATGTTTATCTTTATGAAAAATTTAAATTTGAATGAATGTGGAGTGTGCGAAATTTCTCAAAAAGAAATGGCGGAAACTAACGGTGGAGTTGGCCTCTTGGAGCTTATTCTCATCGGAATTGTTGTTGGAGCTGTTATCGAAGTCATTAACGACTGGGATAACTTTAAAGCCGGATTGACCGGACAACCGGAAATAATGAAATAAACTGATTGACCAACTAAAAATTAAATCTTATGAATAGCGAATGTTTTTTAGTTTCGTTGAACGAAAATGAATTAATGGCGATTAACGGTGGCGGTTTCGCCTACGATGTAGGCAGAGTATTACGCTTTGCATGGATATATGCCACGAGCAGTCACGACCCTGCTGAAAGACTTGCAAATGCATTAGTTGACTGGTATGAAAACGCCGCAAAATAAAGTGTAATTATGGAAAAGCGAAAAAAAATGGTTAGCGAAATTATTATAATAATAACAGTTTGTATTTCAATTATTTTATCTCGTTTGATATTCCGTAATTGGGATGTTGTGAAGAGTTTTATCGCTAATCTTTTTACTTAACTTTTTCAACAAACAATGAAAAACAATGAACGATTTTGTGAAGAACGAATGGGGCCTCACCGCAGTCAACAGCTGCGAGTGGCAGGTCATTGAGGGAGGGTATGTTGAACCCAGCATATCAGATATGAATATACCTCAAAATCAAGAAACTATAATAGAGAGACTACAAAAAATATTTATTCTCTGGTAACGCCGTTATGAAGGGGTCGCCCGAATAATTTGGGCGACCTTTTTTTTAATTTGAATAAAATCATTATTTTTGCAAAAGAATTATCATAAGACATATTCCATGGCCACACGTAGCATGATATCATTTGATTATGCGTTGAAACAACTGCTTCGCAACAAAGCTAACTATGAGGTGCTGGAAGGCTTTTTGAGCGAACTGATTCGCCGGAAAATCATCGTCCATCACATGGGCGAAAGCGAAAGTAACCAAACAGATAAAGACGGCAAGTATAATAGGGTGGACGTATTGGTGGAAGCAGACGACAAAGAATTAGTAATCATCGAATTGCAATTTGACAACCAGAACGATTATTTCCACCGTATGCTCTATGGCGTAAGCAAGTCTATTTCGGAATATATGCAAAAAGGAGAGCCCTATTCCAAAGTACGCAAAGCATATTCCATCAATATTGTACACTTTGACCTTGGCGAAGGAGACGATTATGTGTACCACGGTTTCACCCATTTTACCGGACTGCATACGCACAACGAGCTAAAATTGAATGACGAACAATTTCATCTTTATGGAAAAAGTCTTCCCGGAGAGTTATATCCCGAATTTTACATCATCAAAGTTAGGCAGTTTAATGATGTGGCCAAGGACAGCTTGGACGAATGGGTATACTACTTGAAAAACAACAAAATAAAAGACGATTTTACAGCTCAAGGACTTGACAGGGCGCGGCAAATATTGGCCTATGACAAACTCTGCGAGAAAGAAAAACGAGAATATTTTCGTCAAGCGGAGATAGAGCGCATACGGGCAAGCGAAATAGAAACGGCCCTCCTCAAAGGGGAACGAAAAGGACGGGTCGAAGGACTTGCCAAAGGTTTGGAAAAAGCAACCGTCAACAGTCATCTTGCTGGTTACTCAACCGAAGATATCTCAACCATTACCGGATTATCCCAAGAAGATATCATCGCGATTTTGCAGCGCGAAAAACTACTTTAGGACAATAATTGCCCAAACAGTTGTTGGGTCTACCAAATGCAAAAAAAATCATTACCTTTGCGCACATATTCTATGTTGACGATGATGAACCGATTATTCAAAATAGCTCTGTTGCTGGTGATTTTTCCAATCACCGCTCCGCTTTACGCTCAAAAGCAATGGACATTGCAAGAGTGTATCCAGTACGCACTGGAAAATAACTTGAGTGTCAAGTTGCAGAGTTTGGCGATTGAACGGGATAGAAACCAATTGGAACAATCCAAATGGGCTTTGGCGCCCAATCTGAGCGCCAGAGCGGGATACAACTTTAGTTGGGGACGTTCCGTGAATACGCAGGACCTTACCATTATTGAGAATCAAATGTCGCAAACCGGGTCTGCCTCCTTCGGCGCCGACATAGACATTTTTAGGGGGCTACAAAAGGTTAATACCATAAAAAGCAACCAAGCCCAGTTGGAAATATCCGGCCAAGAAGTAGAAAAGCTAAAAAACGATATCTCTATCCAAATTGCCCGCACATTCTTACAAGTTATTTTAGCTCAAGAGATATTGGAAACGGCCAAATTAAGCCGAGAAAGCGTAACGGAACAGGTTGTCAGAACACAAAAGTTGGTCGAGGCCGGCAACTTAGCCCACAGCAGCCTGTTGGAAATGCAGGCCCAATTGGCTACCGAACAAGTGCAGGTGGTAAATGCTCAAAATACACTAAGAACCAACTATTTGACCTTAGTACAATTACTCGACCTGCCCTTGGAGACCGACTTTACGGTTGCCGTTCCTCAAATCGGTATTGACACCACCCGTTTCACCGGAGCCTCCGTAGAGCAGCTTTACCTTGTATCCCAATCTTTGCCGGAGATACAAATAGGCGAATACAACCTGCAATGGCGCGAGCGCCAATTGGCCGTAACCCGCGGGCAACGGTTTCCCGCGCTCAGTTTTTCGGCGGGACTGTCTACCTCCTATAATCCCGATTATATGCATCCTATACATCCTTCCCATTTCTTTGGACAGATTGACTCCCGCAAAAGCCCCTACATGGGACTTTCACTAAGTATTCCCATACTGTCGGGCAGGTCCATATCTACCAATATCCGCAACGCCGAGCTGGGAATGCAACAGGCGCATATTGATATGAAAAATCGTCAGCAACAGCTGTATAAGGATATACAACAGGCTAACAATGAAGCAATATCTACTTTTGAGCGTTATAAAGCCACCCTGCAAAACGTAATCTCCATGGAAGAATCCTTCCGTTACGTCCAACAAAAATTAGAGGTGGGGATGCTCAACGGCACCGACTATACGGTCGCCAAAACCAATTTATTCCGCGCTCAATCCGATAACCTTCAAGCAAAATACCAATACGTATTTCAATCGAAAATCCTCGACTTTTACAAAGGAGTTCCCATTGACCTCTAATCCAACCTAATATAATGAAGAAGAAAAAGAAAAAAAATCGCTCATGGTTCATACTGTTTGCCCTTGCCCTAACTGTCGGCCTTGTTGTTTTTGTTAAATCAAGAGAAGATAAGGGAATGGCCGTAACGGTGACAAAACCCATCCGCAAAACCATTACGGAGATTATTCCCGCCAACGGAAAAATACAGCCGGTAGAAGAGGTCAAAATCAGTTCCGACGTTTCGGGAGAAATCGTGGAACTTCGTGTAAAAGAAGGAGATATGGTTACAAGTGGGACCTTGTTGTTCAGAATCAAACAAGATATTTATATATCGAACCGAGACCGCACCTTAGCTTCCCTAAACGCCTACAGAGCACAATTGAGCCGACAGGAAGCCCAATTCCGCCAAACCCAAGTAGCCTACAATCGGAACAAGTCGTTGTATGAACAAGGCGCCATTTCGGTGGTCGAGTACGAAACCTCTCTGTACCAATACGAGATGGCCCAAGAACAACTCAAGGCAGACCGTTACAATGTAGAAAGCGCCGGCGCCGCGCTTAAAGAAGCGGAGGAAAACCTCTCCAAAACCACCATCTACGCCCGCAGGGATGGTATTATATCCAAATTAAACGTAGTGCAGGGCGACCGCGTGGTGGGTACCAGCCAAATGGCCGGCACCGAAATATTGCGGATTGCCGACGCCCAACAAATGGAAGTATTGGTCAACGTAAACGAAAACGACATTGTCCGCATTCGGCAAAACGATACCGCATCTATAGAAGTAGATGCTTATCCCAATCGGGTTTTTAAGGGAGTGGTTACCCAAATTGCCAATTCTGCAAGAAGTTCCGCTACTTCTTTAGACCAAGTTACGAATTTTGAAGTCAAAATCTTTATCCTGCCCTCTTCCTACGAAGAGCTGGTGATGGACCCAAGCAATAATCCCTTCCGGCCGGGCATGTCTGCATCCGTAGCCATTCAAACCGCCACGGTATACGATGCTTTGGCCATTCCCATCCAGTGCATTACCACACGTTCCGAATTGGTGTCGGACAGCCTCAAGGCCGCATCGCGCCCGGGAGAGGTCTTTGAACAGGTTTTTGTGGTTCAAAGTGGCATTAAAAGTCATACTGTAAATTTGGTACGTATTCAATCCGGTATTCAAGACCACAGTCATATCCAAGTTATGGAGGGAATCGGAGAAGATGACTTGATTGTTACGGGGCCTTATTCTGCCATCTCCAAATTATTGAAACAAGATTCCAAAGTTTTAATTCCCGAAAACGCAAAACCCTAACAGATTGTCTTTAATCCTACTCATAGAGACAAGCACTGCGGTCTGCTCTGTTGCGTTGGCGCAAGGCGACCGCGTATTGGCCGTCCAACATATTCCCGAACCAAAATCTCAAGCAAGCCGGTTGGCGCCCGCCATCCAAACATTGCTCAAAGAGCAGGGGTGCGCGCTTTCTGAATGTGATGCCGTGGCTGTAAGCGCAGGTCCCGGCTCTTATACCGGACTGAGGGTAGGCGTATCCACGGCCAAAGGACTTTGTTTTGGAAGCGGAAAACCCCTAATCGCCGTAAATTCCTTAGATATTTTGGCCCAAAACTGCATAGACCTGCTTGCCCATAATCCGGAACGCCTGCGTACTTTTCCCCCTCACACACTGATTGTTCCCATGATGGACGCCAGACGGATGGAGGTCTACACTGCTCGTTATCAAATGGATGGCAAATCCCTGTCGGCTCCTCAAGCTATGATTGTTGGGGCAGACAGTTTTCAAGATATTTTGTCGCAAGGTCCGGTTATTTTTACCGGAGACGGAGCGCAAAAATGCAGCCCACTACTCAGCCACCCGAATACCTACATCGAGCCGCTGTTTCCTACCGCCCAAGGCATGCGCATAGCCGCTCAACGGGCCTTTCAAACCAAACACTACGTAGACCTCGCTTATTTTGAGCCTTTTTATCTGAAAGATTTTATTATTCCACTTTGATTGTCATGGTCTTTGTGTCGGAACCGAGATAGCTCTCCGCCCTTATGGTAATGTTATAGGTACCGGCAGTCGTCGGTATCCCAGACAATTCGCCTCTGTATTCATCTATTTGAACCCAGCTCAACTCGGAGTCCGCGCCGGCTATACTCCATACAAAATTTTCGGTACCGGAGGCAAAAAGATGACTTGAATAAGGCTCGCCTACCGTACCGGAAGCCGTCAATTCGGTCGTGATTTTGGGCGCCCCCATGGTATACACCACCTCGCCCCCAAGTACGGTCATCACGGC
>WRBG01000132.1 GCA_009784635.1 Bacteroidales bacterium
GCCATATTCACCGTAGATGAGCGCAATTTTACATTATACGGATACAGAGGTGATGACGGTTTGGAAGATTCCATTTCTGTATATCGTCTACCCGGACTTAAAGAATATCTGCACAATAGATAACTGCCCATGAAATTCTCATACATATTACCGTTGCTTATTTTTTGTTCCTGCACCAACAATCGCCTTGTCAAAGAGATAGAGCAATTCATGGGCCAACAAATTATTGTGCCTGTGGATTTGAACGCCGTATGGAGTGGCAGGGACACGGTTTTAATTGATTTTACAGAAGTCCCTGCTAAATTGGTCGTTTGGTACGATTCATTAATGTGCAACACCTGCCAAGTGAGCAGAATGTCCGACTGGAACAATATAGTCGAATATGCCGATTCATTGTCCCAATGGTTTAGCGTCATCTATCTGTTTACGCCTCCAAAAGAAGACGTAAGCAAGGTAAACGCAGCGCTCAAGGCTGATAAATTCGATTATCCGGTATTTATAGACCTAAATGCGGACTTTGTTAGGCAAAATCCCCAACTTCCCCAAAGTAGGCAACTGCATAGTTTTTTGTTAGATAGAAACAATAAAGTCGTTTTGTTGGGAAATCCCTTGCACAATCCCGCGCTGTGGGCGTTATACAAGAGTACCGTTCAAAAGGTGATTGACAATGACGGGGTATTGCCGGAGAAATAAGGAATTAGCACCCGGGTTTTTCCCTAAGAATATTTTTGGAGGCAACAAATTATTTTCCCATCTTTGCCGCACAGTTCGTAATTTTTTTGCCTTCTGTCGCTTTTAAGATAATTATCATTAACAATACTCAAATTATGCTCAGATTTGTCGGAGAACATTTTGTACGTTTTACTGCATTGTTACTACTCATCTCCTGCAACACAACTCCGGTAGACAGCAAAGACTTCTTATTTGAAGTAGAGTTACAGCCGGAACTCCGCTTCCCCCTCGGCGAGGCATTCCTCCCCCTCGATATGTATATACATGATGACTACCTTATTCTTCGCCAGTCGAATACGGGAAATTATCGTCCGGATGTTTTTTTTGCAGCGTATTCGCTTTCTGATTATTCCTATAAGGGATCATTCGGGCACAAGGGAAGGGGACCGGGAGAATGGACTTTTCCCATGTATATTCACTCCCCGAGCAACGCTCCGTATCTTTACCTAACCGACCTGTCGTTTCGTAATAATACTGCCGTAATACACAAGATGGTACTTGATTCAACCATGCGACTAAGGGAGATCGGTTCTTTTGGGATAGACAAGGGAGGGTACTATTCCATGCATTCCATGGCAATCAATAAAGACTCCCTGCTGGTGTATGACGAAATGTTTACTTCGGCGAGACTCAAGGTTCATCATTTAGGCAGGGACGTTCCCGTTATAAGTTGGGAATATGGGGCCCTTAAAGGAGACTTCAATATGCCCGGCTACTTGGAACAGATCCAATATGATGAAAATCGAGGAACGCTTGTCGCCAACGACTCCTGTGTCGTATTCCTCTACACCTTTCAAGACCGGATTGACGTCATGGACTGGAATTTAAAACTCAAAAAGCGCCTAAACTGGCAAAAAACCAAGCCTTTCATACGTAAAGATTTCTGGGACAGGATGGATAATATATGGTATTATGACAGATCTTTTTTGGGAGAGCATTTTTTATATGCTTTATATTATGGTGTTCCGTATAAAGAACTTTTAATAAGTAACTATACGGCGATGGAAGTGTTTGATTTAAACGGCACCCCTGTTTGCCGATATACTTTTTCCCGGCCGATGCCTGCCATATTCACCGTAGATGAGCGCAATTTTACATTATACGGATACAGAGGTGATGACGGTTTGGAAGATTCCATTTCTGTATATCGTCTACCCGGACTTAAAGAATATCTGCAAAATCAATAACTGCCCATGAAATACCTTGCATCATTCAAGTTTCTTTGTCTTTTGGCGGCTTGCTCTCTCATTTCGGCGGCCTGTAGCGATGTTATAGAATCAAAATCCTTTCCGCAGGAATACTCATTAACCAGTGAGCATATTTCACTGGGGCCTTCCTTCATTCCCTATTCGCCATCCGCCATGGAGTTAAAAAGCGGTTTTCTCATATTCAACACCTTCCTTTATGTTCAGATCTATTCTGTCCCGGACCTTTCTGTAACTTGTACCCTTGGGGACAGAGATCGGTCGGATTTACAAACGCCTCAAATCCTTAGATCATCTTCTCCCTATCTGTATATCATGGATGTGAACAACAAAAATGAAGTTAGGAAATACAGCATAGACTCCTTGGGACAGCCTATTTTGCTGCAAACCGGTTTTGCAGGCGTTAATACCGCCATGAATCGCCCCTACATCCTGCACGACTCGCTCATTGTATACGATGAATTTGTTCCCGAAGCCTCCCTTAAGATCTACAACCTGCATACCAATACGGAGATATTGACGCTTCCTTATGGCACTACCTCAATAAACGACCGCTTTTTTGACAAAAATATGGGGGGCTTGTATGCCAATGATTTTTGTATGGCCTTTGCCTATAAATATCAAGATAGAGTTGACTTTTATGATTGGCAGTTCAACTTGATACGCAGCGTCAATAATCAAAAATCCGAGCCGGAAATCAATATTCGGAATGACATTTTTGCCCCTCGCCCTAATAATATCAATTACTACGGCTTCTCGTTTATGGGCAGGAACTATTTCTACACCCTGTACCGCGGTGTTACCAATAAAGTGTTCCGTTCAGACAGTTTGCCCATTTTGGGAGGTTTGGATCATATCTATGGTATAACCCGTGATGTTTTGGAGGTGTATGACATGGACGGTCAGCCCGTATGTCGGTTCCGGTTTAACGACGTTGCTCCTGAGGTTTTTGTGGTAGACGAAGAGCAGAACATACTGTATGGCTATCGACAGGCTTTTCCTGCCACCTTACTGGCATACCATTTACAGGGGCTATCTAAAAACGGCCAACAATACCCTAAATCGACTAAGCCTGTTTTCTCCTCATTACCCTTTTCCTCAAGGCCGGATACTCCCGAAGAGCCCGCTTATTTTGAAACCGCAAGTACACACAGAGATGAAGCGCCAACTTATTGGATTCATCGTTTTTTAGACAGAAGTGGCTATCGTCCTGCCGTCTCTGCTGGCAATTTTGGCCTAACGGAACTATCTAGGCAGGAATAATCGCATGCAGTAAGGGGTATTGCCGGAGAAATAAGAAATTAGGCCAGGGGATTTTCTCTCTGTATCAAAAATATATGACAGGAAGCTATACCTAAATGGAGGTATTTGACTTTAACGGCACCCCTGTTTGAGAGACAAGGTCCTTTCTGCGATAAGAAACTGTTTTGCCCATTAGTTGTAATATTTATTAGCTTTGCATCTGTAAAATGTAATATTTATAAAGATTATGAGCTTATTCAGAAAAAAAGTCAAAGAACTTAAAGAGCGCACAGCCCGGGCTGTGGAGGGCGGAGGGGCTACGGCCATCGCCAAGCAGATTGCCATGGGGAAATTGCCTGCCCGCGAGCGCATCAATCAATTGCTTGATCCCGGATCCTTCTATGAATACGACCTGTTTATTGAGCACGAGGCCAGAGAATTTGGCATGGACGGCAAGGCGTTGCCCGGAGACGGGGTGGTCATTGGAACCGGGTCTGTAAACGGACGGCCTATTGCCATTTACGCACAGGATTTTACCGTGGCCGGAGGCTCGCTTGGTTCTATGCACGCCCGCAAGATTGCCAAAATTATGGACTATGCCCTAAGGATGCGTATTCCGCTGGTTGGAATCAATGACTCCGGAGGTGCCCGGATTCAAGAGGGCGTCAATTCATTGGCCGGCTATGGAGAGATTTTTTACCGCAATACCCAAGCCAGCGGCGTGATTCCTCAGTTGTCGGTTATTTTGGGACCCTGCGCCGGAGGAGCGGTATATTCTCCGGCTTTGACCGATTTTGTGTTTGTGGTGGATAAAATTTCAAAGATGTTTATTACCGGCCCCGAAGTGATTAAGTCGGTATTGGGAGAAGAAATAGATATGGAATCCTTGGGTGGAGCCAGAGTGCATTGCGAGATTACGGGCAACGCCCATTTTTTTGCCAAGACAGAAGCCGATTGCTTTGCCCAGATTAAGGCTTTGTTGTCTTATCTTCCGGCCAGTTATGACCAAAAAGTACAGGCAAAGGAATCCAAAGCTCCTTTAAAGGAGTATAAAATCGATAAGATTGTACCCGAAGACCCGACCAAGCCCTATGATGTCCGAGATGTAATCCGCGCTTTAGCAGACCGTTCCGATTTTTTAGAAGTTCAAGAATTGTGGGCCCCCAATATCGTCATTGGATTTGGACGGATTGACGGCAAGACGGTGGGTTTTATTGCCAATCAACCTGCGGTACTGGCGGGGGTATTAGATTGCGATTCGTCCGACAAGGCCGCCCGCTTTATTCGTTTCTGCGATGCCTTTAATATTCCCATGGTTACTTTAGAAGATATGCCCGGGTATTTGCCCGGTATTGACCAAGAACATGCCGGCGTAATCCGGCACGGAGCCAAATTGCTCTATGCCTACAGCGAAGCAACCGTTCCGCGGATTACCATCATCCTCCGCAAAGCCTATGGGGGAGGTTATATTGCCATGAATTCCCGCCACCTAAGGGCGGATTTTGTATTTGCTTGGCCGACTGCGGAAATTGCGGTGATGGGGCCAGAGGGCGCCGCCAATATTATTTTTAGAAAAGAAATCATGGAGGCGGAAAACCCCGTGGCCATGCGTCGCCAAAAGGTAGAGGAGTACAAAAATAAGTTTGCCAATCCATATGTGGCCGCTGCCAAAGGCTATATTGACGCCGTGATTGACCCCAAGGAAACGCGGGCGCATTTGGTACACATGCTGGCCATATCGGCCAATAAGGTGGTAAAACGACCCAGCAAGAAACACGGGATTCCCCCATTTTAAACCCATAAGGCTATGGTAAAGAGAAAGAAAAGCAAAAAGACCTCCCAAGACCCGGATGGTTCATTTTTTTACGTTCAGGTTTTTGACGGGGGACGCAAGTACGTGACCCAAACTTCTGTAAAAATGGGGTTACGTAAGCCTTGGTACAAACCCAATCCCGAAGAAATCCGTTCCGTCATTCCCGGATCGGTACTGTCGCTTTTTGTTCAAGATGGCGACGAAGTGGCCAAAGGTCAAGAGTTAATGGTGTACGAAGCCATGAAAATGCACAACATAATCCGTGCGCCTTTTGCCGGTAAAGTAGAGCAAGTTGCCGTAAAAAGCGGAGATAAACTCCAAAAAGGCGCGCTCATGATGGCGATTCGGGCCCATGAACCGCTCCATCCCGCCCAGCCTGTTGCTCCCGAGCTGTACTTTGAGGATTTTGAGTAAAGGAGC
>WRBG01000133.1 GCA_009784635.1 Bacteroidales bacterium
CCCTTACTTGGAACTTTAGTTTTTAGCCTATGAAAAAGCCTGTACGCCGACTTGTTTTTGTCTTTGCTCTGATGGGCTTGATGTCCTGTACAGAGCCGATAGACCTTGAGAACAAAGGCATGGCGCCCATGCTGGTCATTACCGGCGTCATCAGCGACAGGGTAAAGGACCATGACTTCTCTTTTAACGACAACCAGATTGTCATACAAAAAACTACCTCCTTTTTTGCCCGCGAGTCGCCTGCATTTGTTACCGGAGCCAAGGTTTGGGTAGACGGCATACCTTTAATTGACATGAAAAACGGAGCGTATGAGTTTCCGGACGAAGAATTCTGCGGAGTCCCCGGACAAACCTATACCTTAGAGGTACATTACGACATGGATGGAAGCGGGGCCGTAAAGGTATATACCGCTACCACCACCATGCCCCAAGCCTGTCAATTGGATTCGATTAGCCTGCGGTCGGGTATTTTTAGGCCCTCCGATGAGTACAGGGCTTGGCTGTGGCTTCATTATCAAGACGATGGCTCTGTGCCGACTTATTATTGCGCCAAATTGAGGAACGACAATAACGGCTACCCTTATAGCGGCCGGATTTTGCGCTACAGCTTGTTCAGCCTGTCCGACCTTGTCTTGGACGGCGCGTCAAGGACGACTCCGTCCGGCTGGAATATCAGACATGAAATGCAGTACGACAACCAGCGCGTGTACCCAATGTTTGCCGGAGACCTGTTGATGGTAGAATTGGAATCGCTGTCTAAAGAATATTATGACTATTTAGCCGCGGCAAGGACCGAACTGACCCAAAACAACCCCCTCTTTTCGGGGCCTCGCTCCAACCTGCCTTCCAACATCAAGGGAGGAGCCTTAGGCATTTTTGGCTCCTATACCACCAGCCGCGCTTCCCTCATCCTGCCCGCCGGCCTGCCCGCCCGCCCCGACAGGCCGTAAAGTTGCGACCGAACAGGAAAATTTGCGACTACGGGAAAAAATGTGTACATTCGCCATGTTAAACCAATAAAGCGTTTCTCCATATAAAAATGGCAAAAATTATTTCTATTACAGGCGATTTGGGCAGCGGGAAGTCTACTGTTTCCCATCTGCTATGCGAGCGATTGGCTTACGATTATGTCTATACCGGTAAAATCCAGCGGGAGATAGCCGACAGGTATAACATGACAACCTTGGAGTTGAACAAATATTCCGAAACCCATCCGGAAATAGACGAGGAAATAGACGCCACATTCAAATCTCTGAGCGGGTCGGAGAACTTGGTGGTTGATTCAAGATTGGCGTGGTTTTTTATACCAAAATCGTTCAAAGTATTTTTAAAGACTGACTTAGCAATATCTGCACAGAGAATATTGGGCGATGGCCAACGGGGAAAAGAAAGATATTCATCGGAGGAAGACGCAGTTAATAAGATTGCTGCGCGAAAAGCAAGTGAAAATAAACGGTATTTGGAAATATACGGCGCAGACTGTTCGGATTTGTCTAATTTCGACTTGATTATTGACACCTCGTTCATTGCTCCCCACGAGGTTGTAGAAGCTATTCTGACAGAATACCACCTTGATGCGGCAAAGCCTGTTTTACGCCCAACTTAAAAACACCAACAGCCGTCCCTTATCAAATTTAAAAGAACACCGGTCTCCGGTGGCTTGGTTTAGGCTGCCTGTCCACCACGAGTCAAAGCGCAGATTGTCTATGGGGTACTTGAGGCCGGAGGCTTGCAGCGATACATCGGGGTCGAGGCTAAAGACAGAGAGTTGCATGTCCGGCCGGGTGGCGATTTCCTGCTCCCCAAGCAGGGGGATAAAAATGCCTCGGTCGGTAATCATATCCGCCCGCAGGGATTGGGCATAGTCGGCTAAAAGAGAGATGTTGGCGATGGTATGGTCTTCGCGGCCTCCGGTGGCTCCCAAAATATGGATGTGCGGGTAGCCTTTTTGCCGGCAAAGATGGACGGCCTTGGTCAGGTCGTTGGTTTCTTGACAGGAAGAGGAGACGATGCGTTCCCGAAACCGCTCAAAGAGTTCGGGGGCCAAGCTGTCCATATCTCCCGCAATATAGTCCGGTTCTTTGCCATAGGCGGTCAGTTTTTGGGCGGCGCCGTCGCAGCAAACAATGGTTTGGGCCTGCTCCAACAGAAAGAGGGGGATGGGATGGGAGGGAAAATCGCCATTGGCCAAGACGACTACCGGAGCAACCGGCACGGGAAAAAAAGAAGGAGGCTTGGGCATCATAGGTCAGATAAAAAAAGCCCCGCTGTTGCGGAATCCCAAAAGAAAATCCTTAATCGGCATGCGTTTTTTGCCCGCCGCCTGTACTTCGAGCAAGGAAATATAGCCATTGCGACAGGCTACATGCAGGTGGCTTTTGCAGTCGCTGAGGATGGTTCCCAAAGGATGGGAGTGGTTGTTTTCTATGGGACGGGCTTGGAAGATTTTTACGGAAGTCGGCTCCGAGTCGGCGGTTTGCAAGAGGCTAAAGGCAGTCGGATAAGGACTTAGGCCGCGGATGAGGTTGTAGATTTCGAGGGGGCTTTGGTCCCATGAGATGCGGCATGTTTCTTTGTCGAGCTTGGGCGCTCCGTAGAGCGGCGTGATTTGGGGTTGAGGCAGGGGCTTGGCGGTTCCGGCGGCCAAGGCGTCTATGGTGCGGCAAACCAAATCGGCGCCCAGCGTCATCAGGCGGTCGTGGAGGGAGCCGGCGGTTTCATCCGGCCCGACCGGAGTGGACTCTTGAAAAAGGATATTGCCTGTATCTATTTGATGGTCGATTAAAAAAGTGGTAATGCCGGTTTGGGTTTCTCCCCGAATAATGGCTCGGTTGATGGGCGCGGCGCCGCGGTATTGGGGCAGCAGGGAGGCATGCAGGTTAAAGGCGCCCAAGCGGGGCAACTTCCAAACGGCATCGGGCAACATCCTAAAAGCTACTACCACAAAAATATCGGCATCCCAAATCCGGAGTTGCTCTAAAAAGGCCGGGTCTTTGAGCAGGACGGGCTGGGCCACAGGCAATCCTTGCGCTTGGGCATAGGCGGCCACTTCGGGACTTTGCAACCTAAGGCCTCGTCCTGCCGGCTTGTCGGGGGCGCTGACCACTCCCACCACCGGATATTGCTTTTGAATCAAGGTTTGCAATACCCCCAAGGCAAATCCGGGCGTACCCATAAAAACGATGCGCGGGAATCGGTTCATTCCGTATGTGTGTTTCTGCTGAATATGGAATTAAATAATTTCTTCATTGTCTGTATGTAAGCATCGGCGTTAAACAACGAGGAGTCGGTGGTGGCTTTACGGGTAAGGAAGATGCCTATGGGCAGGAGTACGGCAGACGATATGATGGCGCCTATGGCCGGGGAAATGACTCCGTCTGTGGCTAATTTTTTTCCGGAAATATCAATAACCCAATATATTACAAAAAACAAACAGGAGATGATTACGGGCGTACCCAAGCCTCCTTTGCGGATAATGGCGCCCAAAGGCGCGCCGATGAAAAAGAAAATCAGACAGGCAAAGGAGAGGGTGAATTTACGGTACCATTCCACAGAGGTTTTTCGCAAGGGAAGGGCCGTGTGGTTGTTTTCATAGCTAAAAGCCTCGACACGAGCGATGGCAGCATCCACTCTGTCAATGGCTCTGGAAAGCAGTCGTGTTTCCTGTTCGGGGTCGTGATAGGGAGGAATAGAGTCCAAAGGGAAAAGGCCATGCCCGTTCCGGATGAAGAGGGTATCAAACTGCCGGGAATAGTAGAAAATTTCGGAGGAGGTAAACCGGCTGTTGAAGCGGAGGTGGGTCATGGTGAGGACAGAATCAAGAGAATCCCTCCGGCGGCCCAGATTTACAAGGTTTTGGGCCATGATTTCGCTCCCGAACATGTCGTCGTCCGAGCGATGAAATCCATAATCGTTGAGGGATACAATGGCGTCTAATCTATCAAACCCAATCCGCTGCATGGTATAGGACGAATCCAATATGCTTCTGCGTTCTTCTTCTTGGTAGCGGTATCCGTGGTAGAGCTGGAATACGATGTTTCTTTTGTCGGCCGTGAGTTTGATGGAACCCGAATCGGCAAGGGTTACGATGATATTCCCCTTGTAGGCCGAATGGTCGTAAATCATGATTCCGTAATTCATGCCGGTTTTTTTGTTGCGCTCTCTGATTTTCAAGGAATAATTTTCGATTCCGTTATAAAAAATACCGGTAGGCAGCTTTATTTCTTCCCGTGTTCGGGCAATGTCGGCCCGCAGTGTATATATTTTTCTGTATGATAATGGGATGAGGTTATTAGAAGCAAAAAATGCGGCAATGCTGATGAGTACGGCAAGCAGCACCAATGGAGTTAGGATTCGCCTTAGGGAAATGCCGGCCGCTTTCATGGCCAGCAATTCGTTGTTTTCTCCAAAATTCCCAAGGGTCATGATAGAAGCCAAAAGGGTGGCCAAGGGCATGGAAATCGGAAAGATGGTGGCCGTGCCCCACATTAAAAATTCGAGGATAACGCCCAGACCCAAACCTTTTCCTATCAATTCATCAATGTAAAGCCAAAGGAATTGCATGATAAGAATGAAGGTGACAATAAAGAATGTCAAAAACATTGGTCCCAAAAAGGACTTTATGGCGAATCGGTCCAGCGTTTTGATTATCATTTGCTCAAGAGGTGGCTTGGAGGATAATAAAATCTACGGCTTGGGTCAGTCCGTAGGGGTCTTTGCCTGTGGCGGTGGCAAAGAAAGCCTGCCCGCCTCCGCCGCCTTGAATCAGCTTGGCGGCTTCGCGGACTAAATTTCCCGCATGTATGCCTTTGGCAACTAAATCGTCTGTAACCATAACGGATAAGGAGGGCTTGTCTTCTGCCGTATGATAACCTGCAACAAATAACGTGCCCTTTAGCTCGCTACGCAGGATTGCCGCTATCCGGCGCATGACTTCGGGGATGAATTGGCCCCTCACTACCAGCACATTAATCCCGTTTATGATTTCACCTTTTTGTTTAATCAGTTCTTTGAGGCTCTGCACCCGTTCGTTCATGGCCCGCTCTACTTCTTGGCTGAGGGTTTGGTTTTCCTGTAAGAGTTTGGTAATGGCCTGTCGCAGGTTGGGGGTGTTGTTAAAAATGGTTTTGAGTTCGTGGATTTGGTCAAAGATATGGTCTATCAGTTTTTCGGCGGCAGGACCCGTAACCGCTTCTATCCGCCGCACGCCTGCGGCAATAGCACTCTCGGTCAATATTTTAAAATAGCCGATATGGCCGGTGGCCAAAGCATGAGTGCCTCCGCACAATTCTGTGGAATCTCCAAAATTGACGACCCGGACGGTGTTGCCGTATTTTTCTCCAAAGAGGGCTATGGCCCCCATCTTTTGGGCCTGCTCCATAGTTATGACCCTGTGTTCTACG